>NZ_JBSFMM010000281.1:0-12578 GCF_053599555.1 Streptomyces sp. NPDC000941 | reverse complement strand
GCCGGCACCGCCGAGGACGTACTGGCCAAGGCGAAGACCGGCGCCGAGGAGACGCGCGCGTCCGCCACCGCCGAGAGCGAGCGGGTACGGACCGAGGCGATCGAGCGGGCCGCGTCGCTGCGCCGCCAGGCCGACGACGCGCTCGAGCGGGCCCGCGGCGAGGCCGAGGAGCTGGTGACCTCGGCCGACACCCAGGCCGAGCAGGTCAGGTCGGAGGCGGCGGAGGCCGGCCGGCGGATCCGCGAGGAGGCCGAGGCGGCCGCCGCGGCCCGCCGCGAGGAGGCCGAGGCCGAACTGGCCCGGCTGCACGGGGAGGCCGAGCAGCGGCTCTCCTCGGCCGATCAGGCGCTGCGGGACGCCCGCGAGGAGGCCGAGCGGCTGCGCCGGGAGGCCGCCGAGGACACCGAGCGGCTGCGCGGCGAGACCGCCGAGCGGCTGGCCGCGCTGCGTCAGCAGGCCGAGACGGAGGCGGACCGGCTGCGCGACGAGGCCGTCGCGGACGCGTCGAATATGCGCGCCGAGGGCGAGTCGGTCGCCGTACGGCTGCGCGGCGAGGCCGCCGCGGAGGCCGAGCGGCTGCGTGCCGAGGCGCAGGACACGGCCGACCGGGTGCGCGCGGAGGCGAACGCCGCGGCCGAGCGCATCGGGGCCGAGGCCGCCGAGGCGCTGGCGGCCGCGCAGGAGGAGGCGGTCCGCCGCCGCCGCGAGGCCGAGGAGACGCTGAGCGACGCCCGCGAGGAGGCCCAGCGGGAGCGGAGCCTGGCCCACGAGCAGAGCGAGGAGCTGCTGGCCGCCGCCCGCAACCGGGTCGCCGAGGCGCAGGCCGAGGCGCAGCGGCTGGCCGAGGAGGCCGAGCGGCACGCGGCGGAGCTGGTGGGCGCGGCGGAGCAGCACGCGCAAGCGGTGCGGGACTCGGTCGCGGGGCTGCACGAGCAGGCCGAGACGGAGATCACGGGGCTGCGTACGGCCGCCGAGCACGCCGCGGACCGCACCCGCCACGAGGCGCAGGCGGAGGCGGACCGGGTCCGCGCGGACGCGCACGCCGAGCGGGAGCGGGCGGCCGAGGACGCGGCGCGGCTGCGGCGCGAGGCCCATGAGGAGTCGGAGGCGGCCAAGGCGCTCGCGGAGCGTACGGTCGCGGAGGCGATCACGGAGGCGGACCGGCTGTCCGCCCAGGCCCGCGAGGAGGCCAACCGGCGCCGCTCGGACGCCGCCGAGCAGGCGGACCGGCTGATCACGGAGGCCACGAACGAGGCCGAGCGGCTGCGCATCGAGGCCCAGCAGGTGCTGGACGACGCGCGCCGCAGCGCCAACAAGTCCCGCAACGAGGCGGCCGAGCAGGCCGACACGCTGGTGGGCGGCGCGACCGAGGAGGCCCAGCGGCTGGTCTCGGAGGCCAACGCACGGGCGCAAGCGCTGCGTACGGAGGCATCCGACGCACGGGCGGCGGCCGAGCAGGACGCGGCGCGCACCCGGGCCCAGGCCCGCGGGGACGCCAACAACATCCGCTCGGAGGCGGCCGGGCAGGCCGACCGGCTGGTCGGTGAGGCGACGAAGGAAGCCGAGCGGCTGCTGGCGGACGCCGGTGCGGAGGCCGAGCGGCTGCGCACCGAGGCGTCGGAGACGGTGGGTTCGGCGCAGCAGCACGCGGCGCGCACCCGTGCGGAAGCGGAGCGGGTGGCCACCGAGGCCGCCGCGGAGGCGGAGCGGGTCCGCTCCAAGGCGCAGGCCGAGGCCGAGCGTACGGTCGACAGCGCGCGGGAGGACGCCAACAAGCGGCGTTCGGATGCGGCGATCCAGGTCGACCGGCTGATCACCGAGTCCACGGCGGAGGCGGACCGGCTGACGAAGGAGGCGCGGGAGGCCGCCCTGCGGGCCGCGACCGTCGCCGAGGAGCAGGCCGACACGATGGTCGGCGTCGCCCGTAAGGAGGCCGACCGGCTCGTCGGCGAGGCGACCGCGCAGGCGAACGGCCTGGTGGAGAAGGCCCGTACGGACTCCGACACGATGCTCGGCGAGGCCCGGGGCGATGCGACCGCGATCCGAGAGCGGGCCGAGGAGCTGCGGACCCGGGCCGAGGCGGACGTCGAGGAGCTGCACGAGCGGGCCCGCCGGGAGTCGGCGGAGCAGATGAAGTCGACCGGCGAGCGCGTCGACAAGCTGGTCGCGGCCGCGACCGCGCAGCTGATGAAGGCCGAGGAGAAGGCCAAGACGCTGGTCTCCGACGCCAACAGCGAGGCCAGCCGGGTCCGTATCGCCGCCGTGAAGAAGGCCGAGTCGCTGCTCAAGGAGGCCGAGCAGAAGAAGGCCGACGTCGACCGGGACGCGACGCGCAGGCGCGCCGACGCGGAGGCCGAGGCCAGGCGGATCGTCGACGAAGGCAAACGCGAGCTGGAGCTGCTCAAACGGCGCCAGGAGGACATCAACGCGGAGATCTCCCGTGTCCAGGACGTGCTGGCGGCGTTGGAGTCTTTTGAGGCCCCCGCATCCGGCGGTTCGGGCGGGAAGGAGAACGGTGGGGTCAAGACGGCGGCCGGCGCGGGCACCCGGGCGAGCGGCAAGCGTTCGGACGGCTGAGGGCTGACACTCCTGGGGGTGGGGGCGGGCGCTGCCGAATCGTAGTGTTCGTGGGCGGGGGCGCTAGAGACACACCCTGTGTCGTGTCCGTATCATCCCGACGAGTGACAAGCCGTCTGGCTGTCTGCCACTCAAAAGGCTGGACATTCTCCAGATCAAACGGACGTTGACTCGTTGACACGCCGTTCGGCCCCCTAGGATTCCCTCTATCACCTCACCGGTCTCTTTCGACAGGAACCCCATGAGCGACACTTCCTCCCCCTTCGGCTTCGAGCTCGTGCGGCGTGGATACGACCGCGGTCAGGTGGACGACCGCATTACCAAACTCGTCGCCGACCGTGACAGTGCACTGTCCCGTATCACCTCTCTGGAAAAGCGCATCGAGGAGCTGCACCTCGAGACGCAGAACGCTCAGGCCCAGATCAACGACGCGGAGCCGTCCTACGCGGGGCTCGGTGCGCGCGTCGAGAAGATCCTCCGGCTCGCCGAGGAGGAGGCCAAGGACCTGCGCGAGGAGGCCCGCCGGGCCGCCGAACAGCACCGGGAGCTCGCCGAGTCCGCGGCCCAGCAGGTGCGCAACGACGCCGAGTCGTTCGCCGCCGAGCGCAAGGCCAAGGCCGAGGACGAGGGCGTTCGTATCGTCGAGAAGGCCAAGGGCGACGCGGCGACGCTGCGCCAGGACGCCCAGAAGGACGCGCAGCAGAAGCGCGAGGAGGCCGACTCCCTCTTCGAGGAGACCCGCGCCAAGGCCGCCCAGGCCGCCGCGGACTTCGAGACGAACCTCGCCAAGCGCCGCGAGCAGTCCGAGCGCGACCTGGCCTCCCGTCAGGCCAAGGCCGAGAAGCGGCTGGCGGAGATCGAGCACCGGGCGGAGCAGCTGCGCCTGGAGGCCGAGAAGCTGCGTACGGACGCCGAGCGCCGCGCCCGCCAGACGGTGGAGACCGCGCAGCGCCAGGCCGAGGACATCGTGGCCGACGCCAACGCCAAGGCCGACCGGATCCGCAGCGAATCCGAGCGCGAGCTGGCGGCGCTCACCAACCGCCGCGACAGCATCAACGCCCAGCTGACCAACGTCCGCGAGATGCTGGCCACGCTGACCGGTGCCGCGGTGGCCGCGGCCGGCTCCCCCACCGAGGACGAGCCGATCTCGCGTGGTGTCCCGGCCCAGCAGAGCCGCTGACGTCCAGCAGCGCTGACATCCAGTACTGCTGACATCCAGTACTGCTGACGTCGGATCACGCCCGCGCTTCTCGTGCCCCGCGCCCGCTTCCCACGGCGCGGGGCACGCGCATGACGGCGCATCGGGCGCGGGCGTTACGGGTCCTGGGCGTTACGGGTCCTGGGTGTCCTCCTCGTGTACGGCCTCTTACGGGCGGGCCGCCCGGTGCGTAACCTCCCCCTGTGACCGACCGCAGCCTCGCCGCCCTGGGGTTCGACGATGTGCCCGCGTTGCGGCCGTTGACCTATCCGGGCCGACCCGTCACCGCGCCCGCGCTTCTCGCGGGGTCCGAGCTGTGGGAGTTGACGCCCTCGCCGGGCGGCCCGGGCGGCTGGCCCGTACTCGGGGCGGCCCGGACAGGTCAACGCCGGCCGCGCGAACCGCTCGACGCCGTACTGGCCCGGCTCGGCCAAGTGCCCTTGGAGCAGCGCCATCCGGTCATCGCGGTCGGCTCCAACGCCTCCCCCGCGCAGCTGCACCACAAGCTGACGGCGCTCGGACACCCGGCCGCCGTGCCGATGGTGCCGGTGCGGGTGCGCGGCATAGCCGTCGGCTGCTCGGCGCACATCGGGCGGTACGGGTACGTCGCCACCGCGCCGTACGCGGATCCGGCGGCCGAGACGCCGCTGGTGGTCAGCTGGCTCGACGCCGCCCAGCTGGCGTCGGTGGACGCCACCGAATTCCCCAACTACCGGCGGATCCTGCTGCCCGGCGCGAGCTTCCCGATGGTGCTGCCGTCCGGGGAGCGGCTGGGCGGCGCGTATCTCTACGTCGGCGCGCGGGGGGTGCTCGCGGGCCCCGACGGCGCCCCGGACCGCCCCTCCGGCAGGCCCCGGCCGGGCGGCGGCGACCAGAGCGCCCTGCTGACCGGGCTGCTGGCGTCCTCGGCGCGGCTGCGGGGCCTGTTGGGGCCCGACCCGGGGGCCTGGATCCGGCGCGCGGCGGCGGACCGCGCACTGCGCGAGACGGCCGCCTCGGTGTTCGCTGAGGAGGGCTGGGTGCTGCACGGTTACGATCCGCTCTCGACTCTCGCTTAACGGGAACCACCCTCGCGCGGTTATTCTCCTTATCCGCACGGGGGCACGCGCCCCGGACGCATCGCACGAGGGGCAGGGCATGATCGAGGCAGTCGGCCTGACGAAGCGCTACGGCGCCAAGACGGCCGTGTACAACCTTTCGTTCCAGGTGCGCCCTGGCACTGTCACCGGATTCCTCGGGCCCAACGGATCCGGCAAATCGACGACGATGCGCATGATCCTGGGGCTCGACGAGCCCACCTCGGGCCATGTCACGGTCGGCGGCTACCCCTTCCGCAAGCTGCCCAACGCCCCGCGTCAGGTGGGTGCTCTCCTCGACGCGAAGGCCGTGCACGGCGGCCGCAGCGCCCGCCAGCACCTGCTGTGCCTGGCCCAGCTGTCCGGCATTCCCGCCCGCCGGGTCGACGAGGTGCTGGGCGTGGTCGGGCTGCAAAGCGTCGCGAGGAAGCGCTCCAAGGGGTTCTCGCTCGGCATGGGGCAGCGCCTGGGCATCGCGGCCGCGCTGCTGGGCGATCCGCAGGTGCTGCTCTTCGACGAGCCGGTCAACGGCCTGGACCCGGAGGGCATCCTCTGGGTCCGTAACCTGATGAGGCAGCTGGCGTCCGAGGGCCGTACCGTCTTCGTCTCCAGCCACCTGATGAGCGAGATGGCGCTGACCGCCGACCGCCTGATCGTGATCGGGCGCGGGCAGCTGCTCGCGGACATGAGCGTCAAGGACTTCATCTCCTACAACTCCGCGGACTTCGCGCGGGTGCGTACCCCCGACGGGGAGACGGAGCAGCGCGAGAAGCTGACCGCCGCGCTGAGCGAGGCGGGCGGCCAGGTGCTGCCGGAGCAGGACGGCGCGCTGCGGGTGACCGGGCTGCCGCTGCCGCGGATCAGCGATCTGGCCCATGGCGCGGACGTCCGGCTGTGGGAGCTCTCCCCGCACCAGGCGTCGCTGGAAGAGGCGTACATGCGGATGACGCAGGGCGCCGTGGACTACCGCTCGACCGCCGACCAGCGGGCGGGGCTCCAGGAGCCCGTACCGGGCATGGCCCCGCAGGCCGGGCCGTACGGCTACGCCCCGCCGACCGCGGGCGGCGCGCCCGCCGGCTACCCGCCCGCGGGCGCCATGCCGGGCTACAATCCGCCGCCCGCGCCCCAGGGCCAGCTCGCCCCGGGTCAGCCCGCGCCCGGCCAGCCCGCTCCGGGTCAGGCCCCCTGGCAGCCGCAGCAGCCCGCCGCCCCCGCGCAGCCGCCGGCCGCTCCCCCCGCTCCGGCCGCCGCGCCGGCCCCCGCCGACATGAACAAGCGCGACAGCGAGGACGCCCGATGACGACCCCTCCGTACCAGCAGCAGGCCCAGGCTGCCCAGCCGTCCGCCCCGCCACAGCCGCCCCAGCAGGCACCCCAGCCGCAGGGCGTACCGGGTGCGCCGGGCATGCCGGCCGCCCCGCAGCAGGCACCCCACCAGCAGGCCATGCAGCCCCAGCAGCCGGGCATGCAGCCCCAGCAGCCGGGCACGCAGGCCCCGCAGCCGGGCATGCCGGGTGGCGCGCCGGGTATGCAGGGCGCACCGCAGCAGTCCTACGCAGCCGCCGCCGGCCCCGCCGGGTACACCTCGCCGATCCCGATCCGGCGTACGCATCTGGGGCATGCGATCGCCTCCGAGTGGACCAAGATCAAGTCGGTGCGCTCGACGATCTGGACGCTGAGCGTCATGGCCGCGCTGGTCGTCGGCATCGGGCTGCTCGTGGCGACGGGCACCAAGGACAGCGACTACTCCACCACCCCCACCACCATCCCCGGCCTGTTCGGCACGCTGCTCGGCCAGCTGTGCATCGTCACGCTCGGTGTGCTGGTCGTCTCCTCCGAGTACGGCACCGGGATGATCCGCACCACCTTCACCGCCTCGCCGCAGCGCTCACGCGTGCTGACCGCCAAGGCCATCGTCTTCTTCCTGGTCTCCTTCCTGACCACGACCGCCGCGCTCGCGTTCGTGGCCTTCGTGAGCACGGGGTCACACAGCGGGTCGGACGTCGCGGAGCCGACCGGTAAGCAGCTGCTCGGGGCGACCGTGGGGGCCGGGCTGTATGTCTCGCTGCTCGGGCTGCTCTCGCTCGCGGTCGGCAGCATGCTGCGCCACTCGGCCGGTGCGATCACCGCGATGCTCGGTGTGGTGCTGCTCCCCGCGATCCTCCCCGCCTTCCTGATGATGTCGAGCAGCCTGCAGACCTTGGGCGAGAAGATGCAGAAGTATTCCTCCCCCAACTCGCTGGCCGCGCTCTTCCAGATCGACGACGAACTCGGCACCGGCTGGTCCCAGCTGGGGCTGCTGGCCGGGGTCACGGCCGCGGCGTTCATCGCGGCGTACGCGCTGCTGGAGAAGCGCGACGTCTGACCAGCGCGGCGGCGGGCCGATACCTGCTGAACCGCACCTGCTGAACCGCCGGCTAATGCCTCGGCGCGTTACGGGACCGCTGGAGCTTCGCGCTCCGGCGGTCTCTCGCGTTCCAGCAGGATTTGTGCCAGTGGCGGCGGTCGTCCACGCCGCTGTGGTGCTGCCAGGCCACGATATGCGGCACACCGGGCGGGATCTCCTGGTCACAGCCGGGGCAGCGGTAGTGCTTGGCGGCGGCGCCACCGCCGATCTGGCGCACCACCCACTCCTCGCCCCGCCAGCTCTGCGTCGACTCCAGCCCATAGCGGTCGGTGCGATCTTCGTCTTGGCGGCCGCTCGGCTTCTCGCCGCCTCGCGAGCGGTTTCGGCGTGGGGACACGGGGCACCTCGAAGGACGCTGGGAGCTACTGGCTGTGACCAGCGTACGCGTTACCGTCACGGTCCCGAAAAGCCGTGTCCACAACCGTCCTCCGATCATCTGAAAACTTTGTGCCGGGCCGTGCCCTTGGCACGTGTCAGGCGTTAATGCCTATACGGGGGAGGGTGCCCGTGGCGGCGGCGACGACCGCAAGAGGAGGCAGATGGCAATGCGTGTGGGGGCTTTCATCCTCGCCGCTCAATTCCCGGGCCAGGGTCAGGGGGAGGCGCTGCACCGAGCGGTACGGTCCGCACAACTCTCCGAAGAGGCGGGGCTGGACGCGGTGTGGCTCGCCGAGCACCACTTCGTCCCGTACGGCGTCTGCCCGTCCGCCGTCACACTCGCCGCGCTGCTGCTCGGCCGTACGCGCAGGATAGGCGTCGGCACGGCCGTGAGCGTGCTGCCGACCGCGCATCCCGTCGCACTGGGTGAGCAGGCCGCGCTGCTCCACCTCGTCTCCGGGGGGCGCTTCACGCTGGGCGTCGGCCGGGGCGGGCCCTGGGTGGACCTGGAGGTGTTCGGCACCGGTCTGCGGGCGTACGAGCGGGACTTCCCCGAATCGCTCGACCTGCTGCTGCGCTGGCTGCGCGAGCCACGGGTCGGTGCGGACGGGGAGCGGTTCACCTTCCGCGAGGTGCCGGTCGTACCACGGCCCGACGAGGCGCTGACGGACGAGGCGAAAAGCGGCGGGCCCCCGGTGATCGTGGCCTGTACGTCACCGGGCACCGTGCGGCTGGCCGCCGAGCGCGGGTTGCCCATGATGCTGGGGATGCACTGCGGGGACGATGAGAAGGCCGAGGCGGTTGGGCTGTGGCGGGAATCCGCGCTGGCCGCGGGCCGCTCCCCGGAGGAGGTCGCGGCGGTGGCCGAAGAGCATGTCTCGGCGGGGGTGGTGCAGATCGCGGATGCCCGCCCGGTCGCGGCGGAGACCCTGGTCAAGGCCATGCCCGGCTGGCTGCGCCAGGGCCTTGACGCGCATGTGACGGTGGACGGACGACCGCGCCGGATGCGCGATCCGCTCGCCTATGCCGAGCTGCTGTGCGGGCTGCACCCGGTCGGGCCGCCCCGGCTGTGCGCGGACCGGCTGGCGGCGACGGCGGAGCGCACCGGTATCCGCCGCTTCGCGCTGCTGGTCGAGGGCTCGGGAGAGCTGGCGGCCACGGAGGAGAATGTGCGCCGGCTGGGCGCCGAGGTGCTGCCGCTCCTGCGCTGAAGACCTCCGGTGGAAAAGTCCTGCGCGCTCAAGACACCTCCCCCTCGTGGAGCGGCAGCGGACAGTCCGGTCAGCAGTCGCGCAGCTCGGGTGACTGGTTCAGCAGCTGACCGCGCGGCGAGGTGAAGCGCGCCAGTCTCTCGTCGGACGACCCGTCCAACGGGAACACCGCCACCCGGTGGCAGTTCTGGAAGGCCAACCGCACCCCGAAGTGGCGCTGCAGCGCGCCTCGTATCGCGTCGCTCGCGAGTGCCCGCAGCAGCTGACCGCGGGCCTGCTCGTCCGGCGGCGGTGTCTGATTGTCGGCGAATTCCCCGCCGTCGATCTTCAACTGGGCCACCAGAGAGCTGATCATCTCCCATGCGTAGGGCAGGGAGTTCCGGACGCAGTCGACGAATTCGGCTTCGTCGACCTCGCCTCGCTCGGCCTTGGCAAGGAGGGCCGGTGAGACGTCGAGCGACATGGATTCTCCTCTCGCGACCCCCGTGACGGGGGTCTCAGGGACGGATGAGCGGACGGCGACGGAGCGTACCCGCATGACGACCGCCCGCTTCAACGGTAATTCGGCCACTGTGGGCGCACCAGGAGAATGCGTGCACAACCAGCCACCTCCGCAGGGGTCCGGCGTCGGACGAATCGCGTAGGCCACCCGCCGTCGAGTAGCGTTGCCGACCATGCGTCTCGTCATCGCCCGTTGCTCCGTGGACTACGCCGGCCGGCTCACCGCCCACCTCCCCTCGGCACCCCGTCTGATCCTCATCAAGGCCGACGGCAGTGTCTCCATCCACGCGGACGACAGGGCCTACAAACCCCTCAACTGGATGTCTCCGCCGTGCACCCTCAAGGAGGGGGACGGCGATGTGTGGACGGTGGTGAACAAAGCGGGCGAGAAGCTCATCATCACCATGGAGGAAGTGCTGCACGACTCCTCGCATGAACTCGGGGTGGACCCCGGTCTGATCAAGGATGGCGTGGAAGCCCATCTGCAGGAGTTGCTGGCCGACCGTATCGAGACACTTGGCGATGGCTGGACGCTTATTCGGCGTGAATACCCCACTGCCATTGGCCCCGTGGACATTCTCTGCCGGGACGCCGACGGCGGCACCGTCGCGGTGGAGCTCAAACGGCGCGGGGAGATCGACGGGGTGGAGCAGCTGACCCGCTATCTCGAACTACTCAACCGCGATCCGCATCTGGCCCCGGTGAAGGGGATCTTCGCGGCGCAGGAGATCAAGCCCCAGGCGCGGGTGCTCGCCACGGACCGCGGCATCGGCTGTGTCGTCCTGGACTACGACGCGCTGCGCGGCATCGAGGACGACAAGCTGCGGCTGTTCTGAGGCCCGATACGGCGCGCGGCGCGGTCCGGCATCGCCGGGTCGCGCCGCGTGGCGTATCGGGTGCTGTTACATCGATGAGGCTGACGAAGCCGACGACGTCGGGGCGGCGGACGTGGAGCTGCTCGCCGTGGTCGCCGGGCCGCTTGCCGTGTTCGTGGTGTCGCCTCCGGGGCTCGTGGTGGAGCTGGTGGGCGGAGTGGTCGGCGGCGTGGTGGGTGGCTTGGTGGTGGGGGTGGTCGGCGGGGTGGTCGGCGTCGTCGGGCGGTGGGTCGGGGTGTGCGTGGTGGACCCGGATGTGGGCGGGGTCGTCGTCGGCTTGCCCGTCGGCGACGCCGTGCCGCTGGACGACGGGGCGGTCGGGCTCTGCGAGGCGCTGGGCGAGCCGCTGACGAGCGTGGACGGGGACGTGGGCGCCCCGGGGACGCCGCTGGGGCCCGGCTGCCCGCTCTCGCCCACGCCGCTCGTGGGCTCTTCGGCGGTCACCCCCTTGTCGTCGTCGGCCTTACGGGAGGTCGACTCGCTCGGCTTGACGGTGTCGGCGGAGCCCTTGTCCCCGTCGCCCGAGGTGACGCCGATCGTCACCACCGTGCCGAGGACGGCCACGAGCAGGACGCCCGCGCCCGCCGCGACGAGGTTGCGCCGGGCGCCGGTGAGCGCCGCGAAGCGGCGGCCGTGCGGGGCCCTGCCGCCGCCGGGGCCGCCGATACCGCCGACGCCGCCCGTACCGCCGTCCCCCGTGCCGCCGCCGGTGCCGACCGCGGCGAGTACGTCGGTGCGGCTGAGGCGTTCGGTCGTCTCGACCCGCGGCGTGACGACCGTGATCTCGGTGTCGGCCGGGTCCTGCCGCGCCGCGGGCACCCCGCCGGGCGGGGAGGCCGACTCGTCGTGGCGCGCCTCCGTGACCTCCTCGCCCGCCGTCGTACGGCCGCCAGGCGCGGCGAAGACACCGGCCGCCGCCGGGCCGCCGGAGCGGTCGGTGACCAGGGCCAGGGCGCGCCGGCCCGCGATCGTGCCGCGCTTGTCGGCCAGTACGCCGCGCAGCCCGATGGACGCCTCCAACTCGGCCCGCGCCCGGTCCGGATTGCCCGTGCACAGCGCGAGGACGCCCAGCTCGTGGTGGAAGTACGCCTCCTCCGCGACCTGTCCGGCCAGCCGCGCGGCCTCCTGCCCGTGGCGCAGGGCGCGCTCCCAGGCGCCCCAGTGGAGCGCGGCGGCGAAGGCGGGGGTGGCGCTGCGGGCCAGCAGTACGGCGGTCTCGGCGCGGCCCGCCTCGCGGGCGGCGACCAGCGCGGCCATGGCGGCAAGGACCGCGTCGGCCTCGATGGCGACTCGCTCCGGGGCGACCGAGGGGTGGCCGGCCCACCAGGCGTAGTGCTGGGCGACGGCACCCGCCCGCTCGGCCGTCCCGTCCGCGTAGCCGACGGCGGCGAGTTGGTCGGCCACGCCGACGGCCAGCCGGTAGTGCGGTCCCGCGGGTGTGACCAGGCCGCCGGCGATCAGCTCGACGAGCGCCGCGTCGGCGTGGGTGTCCCCGGCCAGCGCGGGCAGATGCGTCTGGTGCGGGCACTCGCCGCCGAGCGCGACCGCGAACCGCAGGGTGTCCTGGGCCGCCTCGCTCAGCCGGGAGGCGATCAGCGCGACGGGGGCCGCGCCCTCGGCGAGCGTCGGCAGCGGGGTGGCGTCCCGTACGCCGGTCTCGGCGAAGGCGTCGCCCGCCGAGACCGGGTCCCCGGCAGAACCGGACCCCTCAGCGACCCCCTCAGCAACCCCCTCAGCCGAGCCCGAAGCCTCGCCCCGCAGCGCGTCGCGCTGCCGCAGCAGCGCGCCCGCCTGGATGAACCGCAGCGGCAGCCCCTCGGATTCGAACCACAGGTCCGCGGCCCAGTCCCGCTCGTCCTCCACCAACGGGCGCCGTACGGCCCGCTCGAGCAGTTCCAGGGACCCGGTGCGGCTCAGCCCGGAGAGGAAGACCTCTTCCAGGTGCGACTCGGTGGAGGGGGCCGCGACGGCCGGGGTGGCGGAGATCAGGAAGGCGCACTCGGGCGTCGCGTCCAGGAACTCGTCCAGCGCGGCGCCGCCGAACTCGATGTCGTCCAGCACGACGACCGCGCCGATCTCCGCGACCGCCGCCAGCAGCTCCGGGCGGCCGGGGCGGTACAGGGGGGCGCGGTAGACGGCGGCGTACAGCTCGTACAGCAGGTCGGTGGCGGTGCGGCGGTAGCCGGAGAGGCGTACGACCCCGTCGGGCGCCAGGTCCCCGCAGTCCGCGGCGACGGCGTCCAGCAGCGTGCTGCGGCCCGCGCCGGAGGGCCCGGTGACCCGCACCGACCGGCCGCGGCCGAGCAGCCGCGCCAGGCGCCGGGGGGGGGGCGGGGGGGCCCCCCCCCCCCCCCCC
>NZ_JBSFMM010000280.1:0-12790 GCF_053599555.1 Streptomyces sp. NPDC000941 | reverse complement strand
AACCTCGGTAATAGTTTTATAAGGGGTGGGGTGCGGCGACCCCCACGCGGGTGGGGGGGGGGGCGCGCTGTCCCGAACTCACCACAAATCGAGCTGCCGGACCACCCGGCGCCGGCTAGTCCTGTCCGTAGCGCGGGTCCACCAGCTCCGGGGCGAGCCCCAGCAGCTCGGCGACCTGCTCGACGACGACCTCGTGGACGAGCAGCGCGCGCTCGTCCCGGGTCTTGGCGCGGATCTCGACCGGGCGGCGGTAGATCACGATGCGGTCCGGGCTGTCGCCGCGCGCGGCGATGAACCGGCCGAGCGGCACGGATTCGCCGTCCCAGCCGTCCCAGCCGTCCGGGCCGCCGGGCCCGCTCATGGTGGGCACCTCGAGCACGGCGAAGTCGACGCCGGACAGCTGGGGCCAGCGTCGCTCCAGCCGCTCCGCGGACTCCTGGACGAGGTCGAGGAAGGACTCCGCGCGGCTGACCGCGAGCGGTACCTGCGGCGGCGCGATCGGACCGCGCATCCCACGCCCGTGCCGATCGCGGCGGCGCGGGCGCGGCTCGGACTGGTGGGGTGGTACGGGCCTGGTCATCACTCATGAGGGTAGCTGTCACCGGCACCTGAGTACGCCCTTACCAGACAGCGCGTCCGCTACCCGCGTCGACGCTCCTCCCGTACCGCCTTTTGCGTCGCTACGCGCAGGCGCCACTCATGTCGCCGGATGAACATTCCGGCCATCCTTCCGCCCCAAAACGGTCTCCTCTTTGGTCGGCTATCTTGCGCAAGATGATCTATATCGGATCGAGCAGTGACCGGATTCGTCCGTACCGGTCATCGTGCCCGTCTGAGTCCGCGCTGGTCAGCGTCGATGTTCACGGATCGGGACGCACGGGGCGAACCGTGACGACACGGCGGAGTGAGCTGGTGGAGAGTCGTCGCGGCCCGCTCAAGAGTGCGGTACCGTCCAACGTCGTGAGCCCTGTACGTCGCTGTTCGCGCACCGCGTGCGGCCGCCCCGCCGTCGCGACGCTGACGTACGTCTACGCGGACTCGACCGCGGTCCTCGGGCCTCTCGCCACCTATGCCGAGCCGCACTGCTACGACCTGTGCTCCGAGCACTCGGAGCGGCTGACCGCCCCGCGCGGCTGGGAGGTCGTCAGGCTCGCCCTCGACACCGGCCCGCCCCGCCCCAGCGGTGACGACCTGGAAGCCCTCGCCAACGCCGTACGCGAGGCGGCCCGCCCCCATGAGCGCCCGCCCGGCGGACCGTCGGGCCCGGGGCAGGGCGGCCGGGAGGGCGATCCGCGCGAGGTCTCCCGCCGTGGCCACCTGAGGGTCCTGCGCTCACCCGACTCCTGAGTCTTCCCCTGGCTTTCTCCCTTCCCGTCTCTCCCGGCGTCCTGCCGTACGCCATAGCCGTACGCCGCCCCGAGCGCGCCGCACGACGGACCTCACAGTTGCTCCCCAGGTCCTGCGGGTAGGTTTTGAACCCCAGAGGCCGCCAAGAGGCCCTGAATCCGCAGAACGTAGAGACCTGCGGAAGTAGAGACCTCCAGAAGGGACTGCTGTGACCGACTTGTCGCAGATCGTGAAGGCGTACGACGTGCGCGGTGTGGTCCCGGACCAGTTGAACGAGCCGCTCGCCGAGCTGTTCGGCGCCGCCTTCGCCCGGGTGACCGGCGCGCGTGCGATCGTCGTCGGCCATGACATGCGCCCCTCGTCGCCCGGTCTGTCGCGGGCCTTCGCGACCGGGGCCGCCGCGCTCGGCGCGGATGTGACCGAGATCGGACTGTGCTCCACCGACCAGCTCTACTTCGCCAGCGGCCACCTCGACCTGCCCGGTGCGATGTTCACGGCCAGCCACAACCCCGCCCAGTACAACGGCATCAAACTGTGCCGCGCGGGCGCCGCCCCCATCGGCCAGGACAGCGGGCTCGCCGACATCCGCGCCCTGGTCGAGGAGTGGATCGCGGGCAGCGCGCCCGACCCGGTCGCCGACCGCGGCACGATCACCCAGCGGGACGTACTCGACGACTACGCCGCCCATCTGCGCTCGCTCGTCGACCTCACCGGCATCCGCCGTCTCAAGGCCGTCGTCGACGCCGGCAACGGCATGGGCGGCCACACCGTCCCCACCGTCTTCACCGGGCTCCCCGTCGAGCTGGACCCGATGTACTTCGAGCTGGACGGCACCTTCCCCAACCACGAGGCCAACCCGCTCGACCCCAAGAACATCGTCGACCTCCAGGCGCGCGTCCGCGAGACCGGCGCCGACCTCGGCCTCGCCTTCGACGGCGACGCCGACCGCTGCTTCGTCGTCGACGAGCGCGGCGAGCCGGTCTCCCCGTCCGCGATCACCGCCCTGGTGGCCGCCCGCGAGCTGGCCAAGCACCCGGGCGGAACGGTCATCCACAACTGCATCACCTCGTGGTCGGTGCCCGAGGTCGTCAAGGAGCAGGGCGGCACCCCGGTCCGCACCCGCGTCGGGCACTCGTTCATCAAGGCCGAGATGGCCCGCACCGGCGCGATCTTCGGCGGCGAGCACTCCGCGCACTACTACTTCCGCGACTTCTGGAACGCCGACACCGGCATGCTGGCCGCCCTCCACGTCCTGGCCGCGCTCGGCGAGCAGGACCGCCCGCTGTCGCAGCTGGTCGCCGCGTACGACCGGTATGCCGCCTCCGGCGAGATCAACAGCGTCGTGGACGACCAGGCCGGACGCATGACCGCGGTCAGGGCCGCGTACCAGGGGCGCGACGACGTCGAGCTGGACGAGCTGGACGGGCTGACGGTGACGGCCGCCGACTGGTGGTTCAACCTCCGCCCCTCCAACACCGAGCCGCTGCTGCGCCTCAACGTGGAGGCGCGCGACGCGGAAACCGTCGCCCGCGTCCGCGACGAGGTCCTGGCCGTGGTCCGCGCCTGAGGAGCCCCTCAAGGGGCGTCTGAACGGGCGTCTGAAGGGGAGGGGGCGCCCCGCTCCCTCCCCGGCGGTACGCTGACTGCGCTGGACTCAAACCGAAGGGACGACGCCCCATGCCGCTCGAAGCCGGTCTGCTGGACATCCTCGCCTGCCCGGCGTGTCACGCACCGCTGCGCGAGGAAGAGAGTCCGGAGACGCCCGAGCTGGTGTGCACGGGCGAGGGGTGCGGCCTCGCCTACCCGGTCCGGGACGACATCCCCGTGCTGCTCGTCGACGAGGCGCGCCGCCCGGCCTGACGCCGTCCCGCGCAGTTCCCGGACTGCACCGCCCCGGACCGTACCGCCCCGGACCGCACCGCACCGCCCACGGCGATCGGAGGCCGAAGCACCATGCTCGACGAATCCCTCCTCGACGCCCCCGAAGCCCTCGCCCGCGCGGATGTTCGCGGGCTGCTGCGAGGGGCCGCGGAATCCGGCGCCCGGGTGCGTACCGCGGCCCGGTACGCCGCCGAGGCGGGGGTCGCCGACCTCAAGCCGGACGGCAGGCCGCGCTCCGTGCTGGTCGCCGGCCCGGGCGCGGCGGGGAGCTGCACCGCCGACCTCCTCGGCGCCCTCAGCGGCAACAACTGCCCGGTCAGCCTGATCGCGCCGACGGGCGTGGCGCCCGCCCCGGGCGCGCTGCGCTGGACGCTGCCCGGCTGGGCCGGCCCGCTGGACCTGCTGCTGTTCGTCACACCGGACGGCGCGGAGCCGGGGCTTCCGCCGCTGGTCGAGCATGCGTACCGGCGGGGCTGCTCGATCGTGGCGGTCGCGCCCGCGGACTCCCCGCTGGCGGGCGCCGTCGAGCAGGCGCGCGGGCTGATGGTCCCGCTGGCCACCGGCCCGTACACCAACAACTCGGCGCCGTACGACACGGCGCCGCCCGCTCCCGCCGGAACCCCGCAGGCCGAAGGGCAGCACGCCGAGCCGACGGGCACGGCGCCGGACGAGGTGACGGGGCCCGCGCTGCCGGGCACCCTGTGGGGGCTGCTCACGCCGCTGCTGGTCCTCGTCGACCGCATCGGCCTGGTGGCCGCCCCGCCCAGCGTGCTGCAGCAGGTGGCCGACCGGCTGGACCAGGTCGCCGAGCGCTGCGGCCCGGCCATCGCCACCTACACCAACCCTGCCAAGGCTCTGGCCGCCGAGCTCGCCGGTTCGCTGCCGCTGCTGTGGACCGAAGGGCCGGTCGCGGCGGCCGCCGGGCGGCGCTTCGCGAGCCTGCTCGCGCTGCTCGCCGGGCGCCCCGCGCTCGTCGCCGAGCTGCCCGGGGCGCTCGCCGCCCACGGCACGCTGCTGGCCGGATCGCTGGCCGGCGGCGCCGACCCGGACGACTTCTTCCGCGACCGGGTGGAGGAGGCGGAGGCGCTGCGGGCCAGGGTTGTGCTCTTGTACGACGAACAAGTCAGCGCCCTCTCGGCCGTACCGACCGCCCGGGAGCTCGCGCTCGCCCACGACACCGCGCTCAGCGAGCTCGAACCGGGCGGGGGCGGTGTGCTGGAGAACGCGGCAGAGCTCCTCGCCATCACGGATTTCACCGCCGTTTACCTGGCGCTCGCCTCGACGGAGAGATCATGACGGAGTAATCCCGTCCTTCCGTACGTACAGTCAGGAACCGCACCCTATGGACCGCCTCGTCAACACCGTCCGCCCCTACGCCTGGGGCTCCGCCACCGCCATCCCCGAGCTGCTGGGCGCGGAGCCGACGGGTGAGCCGCAGGCCGAGCTGTGGATGGGGGCGCACCCCGGGGCGCCGTCCCGCGTCGACCGCGGAGAGGGCCCGGTGGCCCTCTCCGACGTGATCGCCGCCGACCCGGAGGGCGAACTCGGCCCGGACGCCGTAGGCCACTTCGGGCCGCGGCTGCCGTTCCTGTTCAAGGTGCTCGCCGCCGCCTCGCCGCTCTCGCTGCAGGTGCACCCGGACCTGGCCCAGGCCGAGGCGGGCTTCGCGGACGAGGAGGCGCGCGGCGTCCCCGTCGACGCCGCTCACCGCAACTACAAGGACGCCAACCACAAGCCCGAACTCATATGCGCGCTCACGCCCTTCGACGGGCTGTGCGGCTTCCGTGACGCCGACGAGGCCGCCGGGCTGCTGGCCGCCCTTGAGGTGGACTCGCTCAAGCCGTATGTGGACGTCCTGCACGCCCACCCCGAGTCCCACGCGCTGCGCGAAGTGCTCACCGCCGTACTGGCCGCCGACCGCGAGGCGATCGCGGACACCGTCCACCAGGCCGCTGCCGCCGCCGAACGGCTCGGCGCGCAGGACGGCCCGCACGCCCCCGCGTACCGCGCGTACGCCTCCATCGCCCGGCACTACCCGGGCGACCCCGGCGTGATCGCCGCGATGCTCCTCAACTACGTACAACTGCAGCCGGGCGAGGCGCTTTACCTGGGCGCGGGCGTGCCGCACGCCTATCTTGACGGCCTCGGCGTCGAGATCATGGCCAACTCCGACAATGTGCTGCGGTGCGGACTGACCCCCAAGCACATCGACGTCCCCGAACTGCTGCGTATCGTCCGCTTCGAGAGCGAGGCACCCGGTGTGCTCCGCCCCGAGGCGGATTCCTCCGGCGAGGAGGTGTACACCACCCCGATCGACGAGTTCCGGCTCTCGCGCTACGTCCTGGCCGAGGGCACCGGCCCACGCCCGCTGCCCTCCCGTACGCCCCAGATCCTGCTGTGCGCCGCGGGAACGGCGGTGCTGCGCGGCACGGGCGTGGACGGGACCGAGCTGCGGCTGGCACAGGGGGAGTCGGCCTTCGTCCCGGCGGGCGAGGCCGTGGCGCTGTCCGGCCCCGGCACTGTGTTCCGGGCCACAGTCGCCGCCTGACGCACCGCCGCTCGGCGGGGCTGCAACAATGGCCCGCCGTACGCAGTAAAGCAACGGCAAAGCTGCCGTGCGACGGAAGGGATATTCGGCACAAAATGAGTGCATCAGGCGGAACCAAGGCGATTGTTGCCGCGCTGGGCGCCAACCTGGCCATCGCCGTAGCCAAGTTCGTGGCGTTCGCGTTCAGCGGCTCGTCGTCGATGCTCGCCGAGGGCGTGCACTCGATCGCCGACTCCGGCAACCAGGGCCTGCTGCTGCTCGGCGGCAAGAAGGCCAAACGCGAGGCGACCCCGGAGCACCCCTTCGGCTACGGCCGCGAGCGCTACATCTACGGCTTCCTGGTCTCCATCGTCCTGTTCACCATCGGCGGCGTCTTCGCCCTCTACGAGGGCTACGAGAAGATCAAGCACCCGCACGACGTGGAGAACTGGTACTGGCCGGTCGGCGTTCTCGTCTTCGCGATCATCGCGGAGGGCTTCTCGTTCCGTACGGCCATCAAGGAGTCGAACGAGGTCCGCGGCAAGCTGACCTGGTCGCAGTTCGTACGCCGGGCCAAGGCCCCCGAGCTGCCGGTCGTCCTGCTCGAGGACCTCGGCGCCCTGGTCGGCCTGGTGCTCGCGCTCGGCGGTGTCGGCCTGTCGCTGCTCACCGGCGACGGCGTATGGGACGGCATCGGCACCGTCTGCATCGGCGTGCTGCTGGTCCTGATCGCCCTCGTACTGGCCGCCGAGACGAAGTCCCTGCTGCTCGGCGAGGCCGCGGACGCGGACCAGGTCGCCAAGATCCGCGAGGCCCTGGTGGACGGCGAGACGGTCACCGGCCTGATCCACATGCGCACGCTCCACCTGGGCCCCGAGGAGCTTCTGGTCGCAGCCAAGGTCGCCGTCCAGCACGACGACACGGCGGCAGAGGTCGCCCGCGCGATCGACGCGGCGGAGGCCCGCGTCCGCGAGGCGGTCCCCATCGCCCGCGTGATCTACCTGGAACCGGACATCCTGCGCACCACGACCTCGGCGTAACAGGCACAAGCCCGCCCGGCGCGGCGCGACCCCGCGCGGCCGCCGCCCGGCATGGGCTCTCGCCCGGGTGCGCGTCCGTTGGCCCGGTACGGGCTTCGCGGATCTCGGCCCGATGTACGCCCTCGCGTTCCCGGCCCGGCACGGGCCCTTGCGCTCCCGGCCCGGCGAGCGCCGATGCGGCCTTCGGCCTTCGGGGCGCAGCCTCGTGCCGGGCCCGGAGGCGGCCCCTCGGGCCCTGGCCCAGGCGCGCGTTCTCGAGTCTGCTGGCCCAGCACGGGCCCTCGGGCTAACAGGGGCCCTTGCTCTCCTGCACAGGTGCGCGTCCTCGTGGATCTCGGCCCGGCACGGGCCATCGCGGCCTTCGGCCTTCGGGGCGTGACTTCGGCCGGGTCCGGAGGCGGGCTCTCGCGGGTCGCGGCCCGATTAGGCCCTCGTGGCCCTCGGCCCGGCAGGGGCCCTCGCGTCCGCTGGCCTGGCACGGGCCATCGCGGCTTTGGGGGCGCGGCTTCGGCCGGGGCCAGCGGTCGGCCCCGGCACAGCGCGGGGCCTGCGGGGCCCGGCGCAATGCCCCACGGGGCTCAGGCCCCGCAGGACAGCCCCAGATCGGAAACCGGGAAACCTGCGGCAGGGGGCGGGTCAGGGGGCGGCTGGGGCGAACCCGCCCCAGCCCCCATCCCACCCCCGCTACTCGATCTCGCCGAGCACCCGCAGGATCGCCGCCTCGTCCGCCGCCTCCAGCAGCCGCTCCCGGAACTCCGCACTCATCAGCTTCCGCGAGAGCAGCGCCAGGATCCGCAAGTGCTCATCGCCCGCCGCCGCCTCCGGCACCGCGATCATGAACACCAGCTTGGCCTTCGTGCCGTCCAGCGCACCCCACTCGATGCCTTCCGGCGACCGGGCGAAGCCGACGACGGGCTCGGTCACCGCGTCCGTCTTGGCATGCGGGATCGCGATCTCCTCGCCGAGGCCGGTCGTACCCTGCTCCTCGCGGGCAAGCGCCGCCCGGACCAGCTCCGCCGCATCGGCGACCTTGCCGGAGGTGGCCAGCAGTTCGGCCATCTCGCGTATGGCGGCCTCTTTGCCGTCAGCCGCCAGCCGCTCCCGTACGGTCTGCTCGGTCAGATACCCGGACAGCACCTGATCCGCCCGCTCTGCCGAAGCCCCCTCGGACACAGCCGCAGAAGCCGCAGAAGCAGACGAGGCAGACCCAGCCACAGAAGCAGCCGCACCCGCGCCCGCCCCCTCCGCCGCAACCCCCACCAGCGCCGGCTCACGCACCGGCCCGGGCCCCCCGGCGCCGCCGGCCGCCGCGCCAGGCCCCGAAGCCTCACCGTCACCCGCACCCGCACCCCCACCCGCACCCCCACCGAGCGACATCAGCGCGATGGTCGTGAGCGCCGTAGCCGCCGTACCGATCACGACGGCGACGAAGAACATCGGCACCCCGTCGACCGCACCGAGCAGCGCCACGATCGGACCACCGTGCGGCACGTTGTCCTCGACCGACGCCAGCCCCGCCACCGCACCGGCGACCGCGCCGCCGAGCATGTTCGCCGGGATGACCCGCGCCGGGCGTGCCGCCGCGAACGGGATGGCGCCCTCGGTGATCCCGAAGAAGCCCATGAACAGCGCGGCCAGACCGGTCTCCCGCTCCTGGTCGTCGAACATCCGGCGGCGGATGAGGGTGGCCAGCCCCTGGCCCAGCGGCGGGACCGGGATGGCCGCCGCGCACATGCCCATGACCTCGGGGTTCTTGGAGACCAGGCCGGCGCCGAAGAGGAAGGCGGTCTTGTTGACCGGACCGCCCATGTCGAACGCGATCATCAGGCCGAGGATCGTGCCGAGCAGCGCCGCGCTGGTGCCGGTCAGCCCGCCGAGCCAGTCGGTGAGGTGCTCGAAGACCCACGCGATCGGCTCGCCGAGCACATAGATGAAGAACAGCCCGAGCGCCGAGGTCGCCACGATCGGGATCACGATGATCGGCATGATCGGCTGGACGAACTTGGGGACCTTGACCATCTTGATCCAGCGCACCAGATAACCGGCCAGGAAGCCGGTGATGATCGCGCCGATGAACCCGGCGCCCGCCTCGCTGTCGTACAGCTCGCCGTGCGCCGCGATCCAGCCGCCGACCATGCCGGGCACCAGCGCGGGCCGGTCGGCGATCGCATAGGCGATATAGCCGGAGAGGATCGGGACCATCAGCTGGAAGCCGATCACACCGATGTCGTTGACGGACTTCCAGAAGGAGTCGTCGGGGATGACGATCCCCTTGGGCGTCGTATCTCCGCCCAGCGCGAGCGAGACCGCGATCAGCAGCCCGCCCACCACGACGAACGGGATCATGTACGACACGCCGTTCATCAGGGCCTTGTACGTGACGCTGCGCCCCTTGCCGCCACCGCCGCCGGCGGAGCCCGCCGCGCCACCGCCGCCCGCACCCGGACGGCCCGCGGCGGAGCCGTCCCCGTCGTACACCGGAGCGCTGCGGACCTGCTCGATCAGCCGCTCGGGGTGGTGGATGCCCTCCGCGACGCCGACGACCAGCACCCTCTTGCCGACGAACCGGCTGCGGTCGACGTCCTTGTCGGCGGCGATGATGATGCCGTCCGCGTCTCTGACATCGTTGTCAGACAGTACATTCTCGGCCCCGATCGAGCCTTGTGTCTCCACCTTCATGGCGTGCCCCAGCGATTCCGCCGCTTGGGCCAGCTTTTCCGCGGCCATATAGGTATGCGCGATGCCGGTCGGGCAGGCGGTCACGGCGAGCAGCTTGAGCCCTGGTCCGCTGGCCCCCGCGCCATTGGGGGGATCGGCTGGACTGGTCACGTGGTTCTCCTTCTGCAACGGGCTACAACGGGTTGAGCGAGCGCGAGAAGGTGCAAGGGTCCCCGCGCCGAACGCATCCCGCAAGAGGTCCGGACCGGAACAAAACCCAGGTCGGCAGGGCAGAGACGGCGAACCGGCCGAAGAAAGCGTCCACAGGCTGAAGAAAGCAGTCATCGACTGGGGTTCGCTGCGCCGATCGGTGTAGATTCGTGACCGAGCCAGACGTCGCTGCTGATGGCGGTCGGGCGGTCCGCCCCGCGGACCGGCCGAGGGAGAGAGGGCCTCCGACGGACTGCGCACTGCGAACAGGGGACCCGTGTGTCCGTATGACCACGGCGCCGAGGGACCGCTGTCGCATGCCCAGCCGAACCACTCTCGCTCGATACCGATCCATGAGGAGCAGCACATGACGAATGCCGTCTCCGGTCAGGACTTCAAGGTCGCCGACCTGTCCCTGGCCGCCTTCGGCCGCAAGGAGATCACCCTCGCCGAGCACGAGATGCCCGGCCTGATGGCGATCCGCGAGGAGTACGCGGCCGGCCAGCCGCTCGCGGGCGCCCGGATCACCGGCTCGCTGCACATGACGGTGCAGACCGCGGTCCTGATCGAGACCCTGGCCGCGCTCGGCGCGCAGGTCCGCTGGGCCTCCTGCAACATCTTCTCCACCCAGGACCACGCGGCGGCCGCGATCGCCGTCGGCCCGAACGGCACCCCCGAGGACCCGCAGGGCATCCCGGTCTTCGCCTGGAAGGGCGAGACCCTGGAGGAGTACTGGTGGTGCACGGAGCAGGCGCTGACCTGGCCGGGCACCGCCACCGGCGGTCCGAACATGATCCTGGACGACGGCGGCGACGCCACCCTCCTGGTCCACAAGGGCGTCGAGTACGAGAAGGCCGGCGCCGCCCCGGACGTCTCCACCGCGGAGAACGAGGAGCACCGCGTCATCCTGGAGCTGCTGAACCGCACCCTCGCGGAGAGCCCGCAGAAGTGGACGCAGCTCGCCTCGGAGATCCGCGGCGTGACCGAGGAGACCACCACCGGCGTCCACCGTCTGTACGAGATGCACCGGGACGGGACGCTGCTCTTCCCGGCGATCAACGTGAACGACGCCGTCACCAAGTCGAAGTTCGACAACAAGTACGGCTGCCGCCACTCCCTGGTCGACGGCATCAACCGCGCCACCGACGTGCTGATCGGCGGCAAGGTCGCGGTCATCTGCGGCTACGGTGACGTGGGCAAGGGCTGCGCCGAGTCGCTGCGCGGCCAGGGCGCCCGGGTCATCATCACCGAGATCGACCCCATCTGCGCGCTTCAGGCGGCGATGGACGGCTACCAGGTCGCCACCCTGGACGACGTGGTCGAGACCGCGGACATCTTCATCACCACGACCGGCAACAAGGACATCATCATGGCCTCCGACATGGCCAAGATGAAGCACCAGGCGATCGTCGGGAACATCGGCCACTTCGACAACGAGATCGACATGGCCGGTCTCGCCGAGCTCCCCGGCATCGTCAAGGACGAGGTCAAGCCGCAGGTCCACACCTGGACGTTCGCCGACGGCAAGGTGATCATCGTGCTGTCCGAGGGCCGCCTGCTGAACCTGGGCAACGCGACCGGTCACCCGTCGTTCGTGATGTCCAACTCCTTCGCGAACCAGACCATCGCCCAGATCGAGCTCTTCACCAAGCCGGAGTCCTACCCGACCGACGTCTATGTGCTGCCCAAGCACCTGGACGAGAAGGTCGCCCGGCTCCACCTCGACGCCCTCGGCGTCAAGCTGACCACGCTCCGCCCGGAGCAGGCCGCCTACATCGGCGTCCCGGTCGAGGGCCCGTACAAGCCCGACCACTACCGCTACTGATCACCCGCTGATCGCTCGCCGATCAGCCACTGATCGCACCAGCAGCCGGTAGCCGGCCCCCGCCTCGGCGGGGGCCCAGGCACCAGGGCCCGCCCAGGCCGGTCAGGCCGGGCGGGCCTTCGCACGTTCAAGGACCAAGCCCATGCCCCGCGGCCGCTACTCCCTCCACGACCCACACGATCACACCCCGCTCGGCGAGGAACACTTCCACTGCGCGCCCGGCCCCACCGGCTGGCGCTATGTCGCCCAGCTCACCTCCCCCTCCGGCGATCACAGCGGCTCCGTGGACCTCACCCTCGACGAACTCGGCCGTCCCCTCCGCCTGGAACTGAACGCCGCGAGCTGGCGTGTCCGCGGCGCGGCGCTGGACGGCGTCACCTGGGTCCGTACCGACCCGTCCGGAGAACACGCGACCGAGGGCAATGTCGCCGCCCATGCCTTCACCGGCTCCTCGCCGGCCTTCCTGATCGCCACGGCCCGCCTGCTACGCCTCACCCCGGGCGCCCCCGCCACCCGAGTCCGCCTCGTCGCCCTCACCGCCCCCGTCCTCGCGCCTCGCACCCTCGACCAGTCCTGGGCCCTGCTGGACAGGTCGGCACACCCGACCGACACCGGCCCGCTGACCGTGGACGAATACCGGGTCACCGCTCTCGACACGGGGGAGCAACACTCGGTCCATATCGCGGGTGACGTGGTGCTGGCGGCGCCCGGCATCGAGCTCGAGGAGCTTGAGAGCCCACCGTCGTCCTTCTCCGCCTTCTCCGCGCCCCTCCCTGATCCGGATGCTTGACCGCCGCCTCCTGCGGAGTTACAAAGGCAGTCGTTGGTTGCTTCACATGGACGGTCGAGACGTCGCTCGGACGTCGAGCCACCGGGTCGACACACCGCTCACCACGCGTGGCGCACTGTGCATCGCCCCTCTCTGACCTGCTACTGTGCTCATCTCACCCAAACCCCTTGACAGGGGCTGTTGGGGGAGGTAGGTTTTAACGGTTGCGGCGAGCAGGGTTTGCTCGTGGACAACCGTTAGCACCAAGATCGCCTCGGCTCTGAATTCCGATTCGAGCGAGGCACTTCGATCCTGTAGGGAATCGCGAAGCCGATTAGGTCGGCCGATGCGGGTCTGCTAAAGTCGAAACAGCCGAAAGGCAAAGGCCACTCCAACGGCCATCAGAAATGAAATTCGGATCGGAAACGGACCGGAAAACGGATCTGGTAAGGTTGGAAACACCGAAGGGAAGCGCCCGGAGAAACCGGTGAAACGGTTTCGAAGGAAGCGTCCGTTCCTTGAGAACTCAACAG
>NZ_JBSFMM010000279.1:0-12878 GCF_053599555.1 Streptomyces sp. NPDC000941 | reverse complement strand
TGGGGGAGGTCACGCCGACGGAGACGGGTGTGGCGTTTTACTCCTCGCTGACGGGCGGGCGGATCGAGACCTCGACGCTGACCGCCGCGTACTGGGTGGACAACCTCCGCCACCAGGTCCGTTTCTCCACCGCCGTCGAGGCCGTACTCGCGGACGGCTACCGGGTGTTGATCGAGGCAAGCCCGCACCCCGTCCTCGCCGTCGGCGTACGGGAGACGGCCGAGGCCCTCGGCGTCTCCGCGGTGGTGGTCCCCACGCTCCAGCGCGACCAGGGCGGCCCCGCGCAGCTCGCCCGCGCCCTCGGCCAGGCGTTCACCGCCGGACTGCCGGTGGACTGGAGCGCCTGGCTCGGCGCGGACCCGGACGGTCCGCCGCCGCCCCTGCTCGACCTGCCCACCTACGCCTTCCAGCGACAGCGGTACTGGCCCGCGCCCGCGCGGGCGCAGGGCGACGTCGCCACCGCCGGGATGCGCCCCGTGGCGCACGGGCTGCTGTCGGCGGCGGTCGGAACGGCCGACGGCGGCCTGATCCTGACCGGCCGCCTGCCCGCCAGCCCCCGCTCCGGATGGCTGCGCGAACACGAGGTCGCCGGCACCGTACTGCTGCCCGCCTCCGTGATCACGGAGTGGTTGCTGCGCGCGGCCGACGAGGTCGGCTGCACCGCCATCGACGAACTCGTCCTTCACACGCCCGTCGTGCTCGACGAGACCGAGGGCCTGCGCGTCCAGGTGTCGGTCGGGCCCGCGACCGCCGGCGGCGCCCGCGAGGTGGGGGTCTACTCCGCGCCCGACGACGGCGTGGCCGGCGGTGTCGAGGAGTGGGTGTGCCACGCGACGGGGACGCTGAGCTCCGAGACGGCAGCGCCCGAGGCGCTGGCCGGGCAGTGGCCGCCGCCGGGCGCCAAGCCGCTGGACGTGACCGACTGCTACGGGCGTGCCGCCGCCGCCGGGTTCGCCTACGGTCCGGCGTTCCAGGGCCTGCGGGCCGCCTGGTCGCACGCCGGGCGGCTGTACGCGGACGTGGCGCTGCCGCCCGACGCCGGTGACGGCGCCTCCCAGTTCGGCATCCACCCCGCGCTGCTCGACGCCGTGCTGCACCCGCTGCTGCTCCTCGCGGGCGAGGAAGGCGAGGAGCAGGAACAGGAACAGGAACAGGCGCAGGCGCAGGTCTGGATGCCCTTCGCGTGGACCGGTGTGTCGCTGCACACGGTCGGGGCGACCACGATCCGGGTCATGCTCAGCGGCGATGACAGCGCCGACGCCGCCGCCCCGGGCCAGGCGTCGCGGCAGCTGCGGGTGATCGTCGCCGACGCCGTGGGAACGCCGGTCCTGAGCGTGCGCTCCGTGGTGCTGCGGCCCTCGGTGGGGCGGCAGATGAGCGCCGGAGCGGCCGGCGGCACGCGCGGGCTGTACGCCCTCGACCTGGTGCCGCTCCCGGAGGCGGCGGGCGGCGCGGAGGCGCCGGCGCCTCGCGACTGGGCGGTGCTCGACGGCCCGTTGGCGGACACCCTCGCGGACGCGCTGGCCGAGGTGCCCAGGTACCCTGGTCTGGACGCCCTCACGGCCGCCGCCAAGGAGGGCCAGAGCCCGGCACCGCCGGTCGTCCTCACCGGCCTGCCGCCGTTCCCCGACGAGCCCGGGGCCGACGCCCTGGACGCGGCGCGGCACACGCTCGACCTGGCGGCGGACTGGCTGGCGCGGGACGCCCTCGCCGCCTCCCGCCTGGTCATCGTCGCCCCTGACGGCCGGGCCGCGTCCCCGGCCGGGGCAGGGGCGTGGGGGGCAATCCGCGGGCTCCAGGCCGAGCACCAGGACCGCTTCGTCCTCCTCGACCTCGACGACACCACACCCGACGAGACGACACTCACCCGGGCGCTGGCCTCCGGCGAGCCCGAACTCGCCGTGCGGGACGGGAAGATCCTCGCGCCCCGGCTCGCGGGCGTACGCGCTCCCGCCGAGCCTGCCGAGCCCGCCGCCGAGCCGGTCAACGCATGGGGGCACCTCCCAGCGGTAGCTGGGGGAGGCACCGTGCTGATCGGCGCGGGCCCCGGCACGCCGGCCGAGCTGGTCGCCGAGCACCTGGTGCGGACCGGGCAGGCCAGGCGCCTGCTGCTGGCCGTGCCACCGGAGTCCGGCGGCGCGAGCGGACTCGTCTCCCGCCTGACCGAGGCGGGCGCCGAGGTCACCGTGGCCGAGGCGGACCTCACGGACGCCGCCGCCGTCGCCGCGCTCCTCGCCGGCATCGACCCGCGGCACCCGCTCACCGGCGTCCTCCACGCGCCCCGGGACGCGGGGTGGCGCGGCGCCGCCGCCGCGCGGGAGCTGCACCTGGCCACCGCCGGGCTGCCCCTCGCGCTCTTCGCCGTGTTCACCCACGCCGCGCCCCTCCTCGGCGACCCCGGCGACCCCGCCGTGGCCGCCTCGGAGGCCTACCTCGCCGCCCTCATGGCACAGCGCCGCGCCGACGGCGGGCAGGGGCTCGCCCTCGCCTGGGGCCCGTGGGCGGCGGATGCCGAAGCAGGCGCTGCGGCGTACGACGCCCGCCGCGGCGGCGCCGCCCGCTTCGGCGTCCGCCCGCTGACCGCGCGCCAGCTCCCGGCGCTGTTCGACGCCGCCGTGCGGCAGGGGAGCCCGCACCTGGTCGCCGCGCGGGTCGACGCCCGCACGCTGTCCGGACGCGCGCCCGAGACGCTGCCCGCAGCGCTGCGTTCCCTGGCCGCCGCCCGCCCGGCCGCCAGGACCGCGTCCGCCGCGCAGCCCACCGACTGGGAGGCCCAGCTCGCCGGGCTCCCGGAGGCGGAACAGCACCGCGTCCTGGTCAACTTCGTCCGCGCGCAGGCAGCGGCCGTACTCGGTGAGTCCGACCCGAGCCGGATCGAGCCGGAACGCGGCTTCCTCGACATCGGCATCGACTCGCTCACCGCCGTCGAGCTGCGCGACCGCCTCGCCTCCGCCACCGGCCTGCGGCTGCCGCCCACCCTCGTCTTCGACAATCCCCACCCCAGCGCGCTCGCGCGCCACCTGCACGCCGAACTCGCCCCGCAGGAGACCGATCCGCTCGCCCCGCTGCTGGCGGAGATCGACCGGCTGGAGCGCGGCCTGCTGGCCGTCGCGGCGGACGAGGCCGCCCGCGCGCAGCTGCTCGGCCGGCTGCGCAAGACCACCTCGAAGCTGGCCGGACCGGGCGACGCCGGCGGGGACGGCGCCGCGGCCACCGACCGGATCCAGGGCGCCACGGCCGACGAGATTCTCGACTTCATCGACACCCGGCTCGGCAAGGGCGCCGGAATCTAGCCGCACCCAGCGGCACAGGGAGGACACACGCCATGCTCACCGAGCGGGCCCGCAAGAAGGTCGCCATCGAGCACAGCCGCCGCCTCAGCGCGGGCGACATCGACGCGCTCCTCGAGCTGTACGCGGCCGACGCCACGTTCGAGGACCCCGTCGGCTCGGGACGCCAGGCCGGACACCAGGCGCTGCGCGCGCACTTCGAGCCCGCCGTCGCCGCCGGCACCCGGGAGACCATCGAGGACTCGACCGTCGGCCACGACGGCAGGAGCGTCCTGACCCGCCTCACCGCCGAGATGGACTACGGGCCGCTCGGCCCGCTGTACGCCGAACGCGGCTGGCTGCCCGCCCCCACCGGGCCAGGACCCGAGCCCGCCAGACTCCGCTGCCACTCCGCGATGCTGCTGCACGTCGGCGCGTCCGGCCTCATCGAGGACATGCAGGGCTTCTTCGGCCGCGGCGACCTGGAGACCTCGCCCGACGGTTCGCCCGGCTCCTACGCCGGCCCTGAGAAGCTGTCGCCCGGCGAGGTGGCGCTGCGGCAGATGACGCGCAACTACACCGACCTCCTCAACGACGGCGAGGTCGACCGCGTCGCCGAACTGTTCACCGAGGACGTCGTCTTCGAGGACCCGGTGGGCCGCACGACGCTCCACGGCCGGCAGGCCCTGCGCGAACACCTGCACTGGGCGGCCCACGCCGGGGTCCGCGAGGTCCCGAGCCGCTCCGTCACCGCGATGGAGGGGCCCCTCGTCGTCACCGCGACCGACGTGCGGCTCCACCTGCCGCAGGAGATGAGCTCCTGCATCATCTCGATCAGCGAGATGAACGAGGACGGCCTCGGCGTCCACGTCCGCGCGTACTGGGGACTGACCGACGTGACGATGGGCGTCCTTCCGGCCCGCGACACAACGCCCGAGGCAACTCCCGAACCCCTGGCCCGTGCCACGGAATAGCCGCACGCCCTCGCCGGCATCGGAAAGGCCCGCTTAAGCAGTTCGCGGCACCCTCGTGAAGGGTTCCGAGGCGACGACGTGAAAAGCGATGTCCGCGCCGGCGAGTTCCGTTTGATCGAAGGGACTGACAAGTGCCATTGACCACTCCGAAACGCGCCGTCGTGCTGGGCGGCGGATGGACCGGCATGCTCACGGCCCATGTGCTGTCCCGTCACCTCGCCGACGTGACCGTGGTGGAGCGCGACATCCTCCCCGACGGGCCCGAGCACCGCAAGGGACAGCCGCAGGCCCGCCACGTCCACATCCTGTGGTCCAGCGGCGCCACCATCGCCGACGGCTTCCTGCCCGGCACCATCGACCGCCTCCTGGCGGCCGGCGCGCGCCGCATCGGCTTCCAGCGCGACCTGGTGACCCTCACCGCGTCCGGCTGGCAGTACCGCTTCCCGTCGACGGCGTTCGCCATCATGTGCACGCGCCCGCTGCTGGACTGGACGGTCCGCCAGGCGATCCTCGCCGACGGCCGGATACGCGTCAGGCAGGGCACCGAGGTGGTCGAGCTGGCCGGCGGCAAGGAGCGGGTCACCGGCGTCCTCGTACGGGACGTGGCGAGCGGCGGCGCACCCGAGCTGATCGAGGCGGACCTGGTGGTGGACGCCACGGGCCGCGCCTCGCGCCTCGGGCCGTGGCTGGCCGCCCTCGGCCTGCCGAGCGTCGAGCAGGACGTGGTGGACGCCGGCATCGGCTACGCCACCCGCATGTTCAAGGCGCCCGACGGCGCGGGCGGCGGCTTCCCGCCCGTCAACGTCGCCGCCGACCACCTCATGCGGCAGCCCGGCCGGTTCGGCGTGGTCTACCCGCAGGAGGGCGGGCGCTGGCTGGTCACCCTCACCGCCACGCGCGGCGCCTCGCTGCCCACCCACGAGGACGAGTTCAACGGCTTCGCCAAGACGCTGCGCCACCCGATCGTCAGCGACCTCATGGGCGTCGCCGAGCCCATCGGCTCGATCTTCCAGTCGCGCTCGGGCGCCAACCGCCGCCTGTACCCGGAGCGGATGCCGCAGTGGCCGGAAGGCCTGCTGATCATCGGCGACTCGCTCGCCGCGTTCAACCCGATCTACGGCCACGGCATGAGTGCGGCGGCGCGCGGCGCCGAGGCCCTGGACCGCCAGCTGTCCGGCGGCGGCTTCGCCGAGGGCGGTACCCGGCAGGTCCAGCGGGCGCTGAGCGAGGTCGTGGACGACCCGTGGGTCATGGCGGGCCTGAAGGACATCCAGTTTGTCAACTGCCGCAACCACTCCACCGATCCGCGGCTGAACGGCCCGGACACCGCCGAGCGGCTGCGGTTCTCCGACTTCGTGTCCAAGAAGTCGATCCGCTCGCCGAAGGTCTGCGAGCTCGTCACCGACGTGCTGGCGCTGCGCGCCACGCAGGCCGCCATGGGCAGCACCAGCTTCCTCTCGCTGCTGAACAGCGACGCCAGCTTCCCGGAGTTGACCGAGCCGCCGTTCCGCCCCGGCGAGCTGGAGATGGTCGGTCTCAAGCCGTCCCGCGTCGGGGCGAAGGGCGTGCTCGCCGATGGCGAATGACGAGAAGCTCGTCGAGTACCTGAAGTGGACGACGGCCGAGCTGCTCCAGGCACAGACCCGGGTGCGCGAGCTGGAGGAGGAACGCCGCGAGCCGATCGCGATCGTCGGCATGGCGTGCCGCTTCCCCGGCGGTGTGCGCACCCCTGACGAGCTGTGGACGCTGGTCGACGGCGACCAGGACGCCATCACCAGCTTCCCCGCCGACCGCGGCTGGGACCTCGACGACGTGCACGAACCCGGCTGGACGCCGCCGCCCTACCCGCAGCTCGGCGGCTTCATCGAGGACGTTTTCGACTTCGATGCCACCTTCTTCGGGATGAACGCCCGGCAGGCGCTGGCGACCGAGCCGCAGCAGCGGGCGCTGCTCGAGGTGGCGTGGGAGGCCATCGAGAACGCCGGGATCGACCCGACGCGGCTGCGCGACACCGACACCGCCGTCTACGCCGGCGCCACCGCCCACGGCTACGCCGCCGGCCTGGAGAGCATCCCGCCCGACCTGCTCGGCTACCTCGGCAACGGGGCCGCAGGCAGCCTCGCCTCCGGGCGGCTGGCGTTCTCGTTCGGGCTGCAGGGCGCGGCCGTCTCGCTCGACACCGGCTGCTCCTCGGCGCTGGTCGCCGCCCACCTCGCGTGCACCGCGCTGCGGCGCGGCGAGTGCGGCATGGCGCTGGCGGGCGGCGTCGGGCTGCTGTACACCCCGGCGCCCATCGCCCTGTCGGCCACCGGCCCGGGGATGATGGCGCCCGACGGCCGCTGCAAGCCGTTCTCCGACGCCTCCGACGGCATGGTCTACGGCGAGGGCGCGGGGATGCTGCTCCTGCAGCGGCTGCGGGACGCGCGGCGCGACGGGCGCCGGATCCTGGGCGTCATCCGTGGCTCGGCGGTCAACCAGGACGGCCAGAGCACCGGTCTTTCGGCGCCCAGCGGGCCGTCGCGGCAGCGCGTCATCCGGGCCGCGCTGGACGACGCCGGGCTCGCGCCCGGCGACGTGGACGCCGTCGAAGGGCACGGCACCGGCACGGCCATGGGTGACCTGATCGAGGCCCAGGCGACGCTCGCCACCTACGGGCAGGAGCGGGGGGAGGACGGCCGGCCGGTGTGGCTGGGCACCATCAAGCCGCACATCGGGCACACGCAGGCCGCCGCCGGGGTCGCCGGCATCATCAAGATGATCATGGCGCTCCGGCACGAGACGCTGCCCGCCACCCTCAACATCGGCCGGCCCTCGCCCCAGGTTTCCTGGTCCTCCGGCGCGGTGCGGCTGCTGACCGAACGCGTCGGCTGGCCGCGCGGCGAGCGGCCTCGCCGCTGCGGGATCTCGGCGTTCAGCGCCTCGGGCACCAACGCCCACGTGGTGCTGGAGGAGCCGCCCGCCGCGCAGGCCGGCGAAGCCGGCAAAGCCACCGCCGCCGGGCGACCCGTGGCGCAGGTGAGCGCGGGTCGGGCAGCCACGGGCAGGGCGGATGCCGTCGAGGCGCCGGAACCGGAGGAGTCGCTGGAGCCGGTCGCCGGGACCGGCCTCCGCGGCGTCGTGCCGCTGGTGCTGTCCGCGCGGAGCGCGGAGGCGCTGCGCTGCCAGGCGCGGGCCGTGGCCGACCTCATGGCCGCAGGCGACGGCGCCTCCCCGGCCGCCGTCGGCCGGTCGCTGGCCACCACCCGGTCGGTCTTCGAGCACCGCGCCACCGTGGCCGGCGCGGACCGCGACGAACTGCTCGCCGGGCTCGACGCCCTCGCCACGGGGGCCGGCCACCCGGCGCTGGTCACCTCCGACGGACCGGTCACCGCCACCATGGGCGGCACCGCGTTCGTCCTCGGCGCCGACACCGACGACGTCGGGGCCGACGACGGCATCGCCGAACTCCGCGACGCCTTCCCGGCGTTCGCCGCCGCCTTCGAGGAGGCGGCCGGGCAACTCGGCCAGGACGCCGGCCACCGCCGCGCCCGGCGCTTCGCGCTGCGGGCCGGACTCGTCCGCCTGCTGGCGACCGCCGGCATCCACCCAGGCGCCGTGATCAGCTTCCCGGACGGGGCGATCGAGGCCGCGCTGGCGGCCGGGACCGTCGACCTGCCGGAGGCCTGCCGCCTGCTGCTCGCCGAGGACACCGAGCGGACGGCCGCCGCGCTCGCCGCCGGGCGGCAGGCGACACCGGTGATCAGCGGCCTCACCGGAGAGCGCGTCACCACCGCCGAGGAGTGGGCCGCCCACCTCGGCGCCGCCACGCGGACACCCGATGACGCCACCCCCGTGGAACTCGGCGCGGCCGGCGGCGACCTCGCGGCCCTCCTCGAACTCGGCTCGGAGCGGGCGCTGCCCGCCCTCGCGCCCGCCACCCGCCCCGGACGCCGCCCGCCGCTGCGGCTGGCCGTCGCCCCACCGGGACAGCCCGCCGTCCGCGGCCTGACGCACGCCCTGGCCCGCCTGCACGCCACCGGCACCGCCGTCGCCTGGGGCGCACTCCTCGACACCGCCACCGGCACCGCCGTGCCGCTGCCGACCTACCCCTTCCAGCGCAGCCGGTACTGGCTGCACGACGAGGCCGCTCCCCGGCGGCGTACGGGCAACGCCGCCGCCCCGCACTGGTACCGCGTCGCCTGGCAGGCCCTGCCCGACGTGCCCGCGCCCCGCCTGACCGGCCGGTGGCTGCTGGTCTCCCCGCCCGGCGACCTCGCCGACGCCGTCGCCACCGCGCTGCGCCGCCACGGCGCCGAGGTCGCGGTCATCGAGTCGAAGGCGGACGGAACGCCGGACGACGGCGCCGCGCCGGCGGCCCGGCTGGGCGAGGCACTCGCCCTCGGCCCCGCCGCCGGCGTGCTGTCCCTCCTCGCCCTCGACGACCAGGACCCCGGCACGGACGCCGCCGGGGACGCGACCCCCTACCCGGCGGCCGAGGCCCCCCACCTCGCCCCCACCGAAGCCCTCGCCGCCGCCCTGGCCGCCTCCAAGGACCCCGCCCCGCTGTGGATCGCCACCCGTGGCGCGGTCGCCGCCCGCTCCTCCGGCGCGCCGCCCCGCCCCGCGCAGGCCCAGCTGTGGCACGCGGGCGGCGACGGCCTGGTCGACCTGCCCGGCCGGTTCGACGACCGCACCGGCCGCTGGCTCGCCGCGACCCTGGCGGCGGGCGGCGAGGACGGCGAACGCGAGGTCGCCGTACGCGTCGACGGCCGCTACGCCCGCCGCCTGGTACGCCACGCCCCCGCCGAGCCCGGCGCCGGGCGATTGACCGGCACCGTGCTCCTCACCGGCGCCGACACGACCCTCGGCGGCCACGCCGCGCGCCGGCTCGCCGACGCGGGCGCCGCGCACCTGCTCCTCACCGGCGCCGACACGGACCCGTCCCCCGACCTGATCGCCGAACTCGCCGCCCAGGGCGTCACCGCCACGGTCGTGCCCGCGGCCGGGCTCGCCGACCGTGCCGCCCTGGACCGCCTCGTCGCCGGCCTCCCCGAGCGGCACCCGCTGACCGCCGCCGTGCACCTGGGCCCTGTCCTGGCGGCGGGAACCGACGGCGCCTGGCCGCAGGACGTCGCCGTCGCCGCCCGCCTCTGCGCGCTCGCCGAGGACCGCACGCTGTCCGCCCTGGTGCTGTGCACCTCCGCCGCCGGCCTGCTGGCCGCCAACCCCGGGCCCGGCCGCGGCGGCCAGGGCGGCGCCGCCCACGCCCACCTCGACGCCCTCGCCGGCGTGGCCCGCTCCCGTGGCGTGCCCGCCGTCTCGCTGAGCCTGGGCGTCCAGGGGCTGCCCGCCGAAGCGGCGGCCGAGGCACTGCGGCAGGCGGCCGCGTCCGCCGGCACCGGACCGGCGGCCAGCGTCCTGTACGCCGACCTCGACGGGGAACGGGCGCCTCACCGGCCCGTGGCCCACCACGACCACGACCACCTGACGGCACCGCAGCCGCCCGCCTGACCCCCTGCCGAACCCATCACGACCCGACACCGAGAGAGGCACACCCGTGGAACCCACCACCAACTCGACCGAGTCCAGCGAGAACAACGACCTGATCGCGCGGCTGGCGTCGGCCACGGCGGACGAGCGCCAGCAGCTGCTGCGGCAGCAGGTGCTCCGCCGCGTCGCCGAGGTCCTCGACGTCCCCGCGATGGACGAGGAGTCGAGCTTCCTGGACAACGGCCTGACCTCGCTGTCCGCCCTGCAGCTGTCCAAGCAGCTGATGGACGACACCGGCATCGAAGTCCCGCTCGTCGCCATCGTCGAGCACCCGACCGCGACCCTGCTCGGCAAGTTCCTCGCCGAGACGTACGAGGCGGACGCGAGCTAGAGCTGTCCGGCCGGCCACCCTCATCCCCCTAGGAGACAGATGGAGCTGTCCGTACCCGTAGACGACGGAGTGAAGCTGAACGTGCGGTACCGGCCAGGCGAGGACGGCCGGCCGTTCCTGCTCCTCCACGGGCTGGGGTCCAACGCCCGGATGTGGGACGAGGTGGCCGACCGGCTCGCCGCCGCCGGCCACCCCGCCTACGCCGCCGACATGCGCGGGCACGGCGGCTCCGACACGCCGGAACACGGCTACGACAACGCCACCGCCGTGGCCGACATCGTGACCCTCTGCCGCGAGCTGGGACTGAAGGAACCCCTGATCGCCGGGCACTCCTGGGGCGGCAACCTCGCGGTGCGGGCCCTGGCCCAGAACCCCGGGCTGTGCGCCGGCCTGGGCCTGGTGGACGGCGGCTGGGTCGACTTCGCCAGCATCCCCGGCTTCGCGGGGTACGCCGAGCACGCGCAGCTGCGGCGCCCCGACGCCACCGGCACCACCCGGGACGGCATGCGGCTGATGCTGCGCGGCCTCCACCCGACGTGGTCGGACGCCGCCATCGAGGCGATCCTCGCCGACATGGTGGAGGGTCCGGACGGCCTGCTCGTGCAGCGGCTGCCGCTGCAGCGTTTCCTGCCGGTCTTCCACAGCATGTGCGAGGACCCGCCGGCCCGCTGGTACCCCGGCGTCACCGTGCCCGTCCTCTTCCTCAACGCCCTGCCGCCGCAGGAGAGCTGGTGGAGCACCAACGTGCGGCGGTGGGTGGCGAAGGCCGAGGCCGCGATACCGCACGCGGAGTCCCGCTGGTATCTCGACGCCGACCACAACCTCCACGCCGACGACCCCGAGCGTCTGGCCGGGGACCTCCTCGACCTCGCCCGCACCGTGGAGGACTCCAAGTCCCTGGACGAGCCCCTGCCGGAACGGTCCTGACATGGCAAACGACGAGAAGAAGCTCCTGGACTACCTCAAGCGCGTCACCGCCGACCTGCGCGAGGCACAGCACCGGCTGAAGGACGCCGAGTACGCCAGCCACGAGCCCATCGCCATCATCGGCATGAGCTGCCGCTTCCCCGGCGGCGTGCGCTCCCCCGAGGAGCTGTGGGAACTGGTCGACGCCGGGCGCGACGGCACCGGCGACCTCCCCACCGACCGCGGCTGGGACCTCGACGCCCTCTACGACCCGGAGCCCGGCCACCCGGGCACCGCGTACGTCCGCAGGGGCGGCTTCACCACCGACGCGGCCGGCTTCGACGCGGGCTTCTTCGGGATCAGCCCGCGCGAGGCGGTCGCCATGGCCCCGCAGCAGCGGCTCGCGCTCGAACTGTCCTGGGAGGCCATCGAGCACGCCCGCATCGACCCCCACGCGCTGCGCTCCACCAGCACCGGCACGTACCTCGGCTGCGACGGCCTGGACTACGTCCTCAACGCCGCCGAGGTGCCCGAGGACGCGGCGGGCTACCTGACGACCGGCAACTCGCCCAGCGTCGTCGCCGGGCGCGTCGCGTACACCCTCGGACTCGAGGGCGCGGCGGTGACGCTGGACACCGCCTGCTCCTCCTCGCTGGTCGCGATCCACCTGGCGTGCCAGGCGCTGCGGCAGAACGAGGTGTCCCTGGCGCTGTCCGGCGGCGTGTACGTCATGTCCTCCCCGGCGCCGCTCCTCGGCTTCAGCGAGCTGCGCGCCCTGGCGCCGGACGGGCGTTCCAAGGCGTTCGCGGCGGGCGCGGACGGCATGGCGCTGGCCGAGGGCTCCGCGGTGGTGGTGCTGGAGCGGCTGTCGGAGGCGCAGCGCAACGGCCACCGGGTGCTGGCCGTCATCCGCGGCTCGGCGGTCAACGAAGACGGCGCGAGCAACGGCCTGACCGCGCCCAACGGCCCCTCGCAGCAGCGCGTCATCCGGCAGGCGCTGGCCAACGCCCGCCTCGCGCCCGGTGACGTGGACGCGGTCGAGGCCCACGGGACGGGCACGAGCCTGGGCGACCCGATCGAGGCGCAGGCGCTGCTGGCGACGTACGGTCAGGACCGGCCGGGCGAGGACCGGCCGGTGTGGCTGGGCTCGGTCAAGTCCAACATCGGTCACACCCAGGTCGCCGCCGGGGTGGCGGGCCTGATGAAGATGGTCATGGCTCTGCGGCACGAGCGGCTGCCGCGCTCGCTGCACACCGAGGAGCCGACGCCGCACGTGGACTGGGCGTCGGGCGCCGTCCGGCTGCTCCAGGAGCCGAGGGACTGGCCCCGCACCGGCGAACGCCCGCGCCGCGCCGGGGTGTCGGCGTTCGGCTTCTCCGGCACCAACGCGCACGCGATCCTCGAAGAGGCCCCCGAACCCGAACCCGAACCGCCCGCGTCGGGCGAGGACGGGGAGCCGCCGGGGGAGCGGGTCACGCCGTGGGTGCTGTCGGCGAGCGGCGCCGAGGCGCTGCGCGGCCAGGCCCGGCGGCTCCTCGACGCCGAGGCCGTGGCCGGCGCCGACGCGGCGGCGGTCGGCTGGTCGCTGGCCACCTCCCGGGCGGTGCTGGACGACCGGGCGGTGGTCACCGGCCGGGACCCCGGGACGCTGCGGGACGGGCTGGCCGCGCTGGCGGCCGGCGAGGACCATCCGGCGCTCACCCGCCTGAAGGGTGCGGCCCCGGCGCCCGGGTGGCGGGTGTTCCTGTTCTCGGGTCAGGGGAGTCAGCGCCCAGGTATGGGGGCGGGGTTGTACGCGCGTTTCCCGGTCTTCGCGGAGGCGTTCGACGAGGTGTGCGCCCTGCTCGACCCGCATCTGGAGCACTCGCT
>NZ_JBSFMM010000278.1:0-12972 GCF_053599555.1 Streptomyces sp. NPDC000941 | reverse complement strand
ACCCACATAATCAAACCAAAAAAAGCCAACCCATTATTTTTGATTTGTTGAGTGTTTTTCCGATGTGTCCATATCTTTTCTCTTTTTGGCCCGGGCCGGGGCCGCCGACGGGCGCCGCGACAGATGAGAAGAGGACGAACGCGTCGAGGGGGTGGTGCTGCGCGAGGGCGTGCAGATGGTGTGCGGCGTGGGACTTGGGCCCCAGAACGGAGGCGAGGTGGTCCGGGGTCTGGGCGGCGAGGGTGCTGTCGTCCAGGACGCCCGCGGTGTGGACGACCGCGGTGAGGGGGCGGTCCGAGGGGATATCGGCGAGGAGATCCGCGAGCGCGCCGGGGTCGGCCGTGTCACATGCGGCGAGGGTCACGGTGGCGCCGAGTTCGCTGAGTTGGTCACGGAGCGCGGTGGCGCCGGGGGCGCCGGACCCTCGCCGACTCACCAGCAGCAGATGGCAGTCGGGATGCTGTTCGGCGATGCGATGGGCGACGCGGGAGCCGAGGGCCCCGGTGCCGCCGGTGATGAGGACGGTGCCACGGGGCGTCCACGGACGGGCGTCCTCCGCTGCGGCGGTGGACGGTGTCCTGACCAGGCGCCGGGTACGCGGGCCGGTGGCGCGCAGCGCGAGTTCGTCCTCGTCGTGACAGGTGGTCAGCGCCGTGACGAGGCCGCGGAGGACCCGCTCGGTGAGCGTGTCCGGAAGGTCGATGAGCCCGCCCCACAGATCGGGGTGTTCGAGGGCGGCGGTGCGCCCCAAACCCCAGACCATCGCCTGGAGGGGGTGATCGAGCGTATCCGCGGACGAGGTGGCGACGGCCTCGTGGGTGGCCAGCCACAGCCGTGGCGCGATGTCCTCGCGTGCGATGAGCGCCTGGATCAGAGTGAGGGTGAGGGCGGTGCCGACGGGCACCTCCGGGTGGCGCGGATGCGGCGCCTCGTCGAGGGCGAGCAGCGAGAGCACACCGCCGATGGCCGGCCCATCGCTCGCGATCGCCTGTGCGAGGTGCCGCTCCAGCAGGGGGAGATCGGTGTGGGTGTCGTCGAGGACGAGGGTGGCGATCGGCAGCCCCTGGCGTTCCAGCGCGCCCAGCACGCCCCTGACATGGGGGTGATCGGTCAGCCCGGCGGAGATCGCGACAAGCCATCGGCCGGACGGCCGGGGGCGGGCGGCGGCGAGGTCGACCGGCTTCCAGATGTCCCGGTAACACCAGGTGTCGGTGACGGCCTGGTCGCGACGGCGACCGTGCCAGGCGGACAGGGCCGGTAGCAGCACGTCCAGCGAGGTGCCCGGCTCGACATCGAGGAGCGTGGCGACGGCGTTGGTGTCCTCGCCCTCGACCGCCTCCCAGAAGCGGGCCGCGGCGAGGTCCGTACCCGCCGCCTTGTCCTCGGTGGAGTCGTGGAGCCAGTAGCGGTGGTGGTGTTGGAAGGAGTAGGTGGGCAGGTCGATGGCGTGTGGGGTGGGGTGCAGGGTCTGGTAGTGGTGTCGCCAGTCGATGGTGTGGCCGTGGATATGGGCCTGGGCGAGGTTGGCGAGGATGTGGTGGGTGTCGTCGTGGTCGCGGTGGAGCGAGGCGATGACGGTGGTGGTGTGGTCGGTGGTTTCGGCGGTGGCCGTGATGGCGGGGATGAGCGTGGGGTGTGGGCTGACCTCGATATAGGTGTGGTGGTCGGTCTCGGTGAGGGCGTGGACGGCGTGGGCGAACCGTACGGGGCTGCGCAGGTTGCGGTACCAGTAGGCGGCGTCGAGCTCGGTCGGCTCGGCCCATCGGCCCTCGACGGTGGAGTAGAAGGGGATGTCGGCGGCGCGCGGGACGATGCCGTCCAGCAGGTCGGGCAGCCGCTCGGCCACGGCGTCCATATGGGGGCAGTGGGAGGCGTAGTCGACCGGGATGCGCTTCGCCCGTACGTCGTGGGCGAGGTAGTGGTCGAGCGCTTCGTCGAGTGCGTCGGTGTTTCCCGAGATGACCGTTGCCGTGGGGGAGTTGATGCCGGCCACCCATAGCCGGTCGGGCCAGTGGGTGTGCAGATCCTCGGTGACCTGGTCCGCGGGCAGGGGTACGGAGGCCATGCCTCCGGCGCCCCGTTCGGTTTGGAGGGCCTGGCTGCGCAGGGCGACGACCTTGGCCGCGTCATGGAGCGTCAGGGCGCCGCAGACGTGGGCCGCGGCGATCTCGCCCTGGGAGTGGCCGAGGACGGCGTCCGGTTCGATGCCGTAGGAGCGCCAGAGCGCGGCCAGGGACACCATGATCGAGAACAGGGCGGGCTGGACGATGTCGGCGCGCTGCCATACGGGGTCGTCGGCGGGCCGGTGGAGGATATCGGTGAGTGTCCAGTCGACGTAGGGGGAGAGGGCCTGTTCGCAGGCGGCCATCCGCTCGGTGAAGACGGGTGAGCCGTTGAGCAGCCGTAGGCCCATGCCCGCCCATTGGCCGCCTTGTCCCGGGAAGACGAAGACGGTACGGCCGTCGGCGGTGGTGGGACGGTCCGCTGTCTGGTGGACCGCCGGGTCGGGCCGGCCGGTGGCGAGGGCGTCCAGGCCGTGGAGGAGTTGTTCGCGGTCGGAGCCGATGAGGACGGCGCGGTGGTCGAAGGCGGCGCGGCCGGTGGCGAGGGTGTGGCCGACGTCGGCCGGTTGCAGCTGTGGCCGGGCGGTGAGGTGTTCGTGCAGGCGGCGGGCCTGGTCGCGCAGTGCCTGGGACGTCTTCGCCGAGACCACCCAGGGCAGGGCGGGCCCGGCCTCGTCGGTATCCCCCTCGGGGGTCACCGTGGACGGTGGCGTTGCCTGCTCGAGGATGACATGGGCGTTGGTGCCGCTCACGCCGAAGGACGACACACCCGCCCGGCGCGGGTGGCCTCGCTCCGGCCAGGGCACCGGCTCCGTCAACAGCCGTACGGCCCCCGCCGACCAGTCCACGTAATCCGACGGCTTGTCGACGTGCAGGGTGCGCGGCAGCACACCGTGCTGGAGCGCGAGCACCATTTTGATGACCCCGATGACCCCCGCGGCCCACTGGGTGTGTCCGATGTTGGACTTGATCGAGCCCAGCCACAGCGGCCGGTCGGCCGTACGCCCCTGTCCGTAGGCGGCCAGCAGCGCCTGCGCCTCGATCGGATCGCCCAACCGGGTGCCGGTGCCGTGCCCCTCCACCGCGTCGACCTCCGGAGCCGACACCCCGGCATTGACCAGGGCCGAGCGGATGACCTGTTGCTGTGATGGACCGCTGGGCGCCGTGAAGCCGTTGCTCGCCCCGTCCTGGTTGACGGCGGAGCCCCGTACCACCGCCAGCACCTGGTGTCCGAGCCGTCGCGCGTCGGACAGCCGCTCGACGAGCAGCATGCCCACGCCCTCGGACCAGCCGGTGCCGTCCGCGGCGGCCGCGTACGCCTTGCAGCGGCCGTCCGGAGCCAGACCGCGCTGCCGCGAGAACTCGATGAACATGCCAGGGGTCGAGAGGACCGTCGCCCCGCCGACCAGGGCCAGCGAGCACTCCCCGGCCCGCAGCGCCTGGGTCGCCAGATGCAGGGCGACCAGGGACGAGGAGCAGGCCGTGTCCACGGACACCGCCGGTCCCTCAAGACCGAGGACGTAGGAGATCCGTCCCGAGGCCGCGGCGCCGATGTTGCCGGTCAGCAGATGGCCCTCCAGCTCAGGCGACGCCTGGTGCATACGGGGGCTGTAGTCCAGCGGGGCCACGCCGACGAACACCCCGGTGCGGCTGCCGCGCAGCGTCGTCGGGTCGATGCGCGCCCGTTCAAGCGCCTCCCATGAGGTCTCCAGGAGCAGCCGCTGCTGGGGATCCATGGCCGTGGCCTCGCGGGGCGCGATACCGAAGAACTCGGCGTCGAACTTGTCGGCGTCGTGCAGGAATCCCGCTTCGCGCTGGTAGTACGTGCCGGGCCGGGCGGGGTCCGGATCGTAGAGCCGCAGCGGATCCCAGCCCCGGCCCTCCGGGAAGGGGGAGAGGGCGTCGGTGCCCGTGGCGACCAGCTCCCACAGCTCCTCCGGGGTACGGGCGCCCCCGGGGAAGCGGCCCGCCATGCCGATGACGGCGATCGGCTCGTCGTCGGCCCTGGCCGGACCGGCCGCCGCCGCGGGGTCGGGCCGGTCGTCGGCGCCCGGCGGTCGGCCGCCCTGATGATCGAAGAGCCGGGAGTGCAGATGGTCGGCGACGGCGGCGGGCGTCGGATGGTCGAAGGCAAGGGTGAACGGCAGCAGCAGCCCGGTGGCGTCGTTCAGGCGGTTGCGCAGCGCGACCGCGGCAGCGGAGTCGAAGCCCGAGGCGACGAAGTGCTCCTGCTCCGCGATGCCATGGACCGGCGCGTCCGCCCCGGCGACTTCTTCGAGGGCCTTGGCCGCCTCGGCGCCCACCAGCTCGCGCAGCCGCCGCTTCCGCTCCGCGGTGGAGAGCCGGGCAAGCCGCTCCACCAAGGGGGGCCGACAGGCCTCCGCCGGGTCCGGAGCGTCGGCGAGCTCTACGGACGCGTCCGCGGGCGGTTCGAGGGGCAGGGCGACCAAGCGGCCGCCCGGCACCGAGAACGCCGCCCGGTGGTCGTCCAGCGCGCCCCGTACGTACAACTCGGCCAGCGCGGTACGAAAGGACGCGAGGGCGGCCTGCCCGCGATGCAGCGTCGGCACGATCAGGACGCGCTCACCGCCGACCACCTCTTCGGCGGTGGCCTGCACACACATGGTCAGCATCGGGTGCGGGCTCAGCTCCACGAAACAGCGTGTGCCCTGCCGCAGCAGCCCCGTGACGACGCTTTCGAAGCGGACCGGGTCGGCGAGATTCCGGTACCAGTAGGCCGCGTCGAGCCCCTGGGTCTCCAGCGGACCCCCGATGACCGAGGAGTGGAACGGCACCCGCGACGGCCCCGCGGTGACCGATGACAGCGAGTCCAGCAGGTCGTCCTTGAGGGGGGCCATGAACGGCGTATGCGCGGGGATGTCGATCGCCACCTCGCGCGCCCGGACACCGGCACGGGCGAGCTCTGCCAACAGCTCGTCGGCGGCAGGCCGATCGCCGGAGACGACCGTGGCCATCGGGCCGTTGACCGCGGCGATCGTCAGCCTGCCCGGCCACCGCCGCAGCAACGGAAGCAGCTGCGCCTCGGACCGCGCGACCGCGATCAGCGCACCCGACCCGGAGAGCGTCGCCTGGGCCCGGCTGCTCTCGATCACCACGCGCGCCGCGTCGGACAGCGACAGGGCGCCGCAGAGATGGGCCGCCGCGATCTCCCCGATGCAGTGCCCCACGATCGTCGTCGGGCTCACCCCATGAGTCCGCCACAGCTCGGCCAGCCCCACCATGACGGCGAGAAGCGTCGGCTGCACCACATCGGTCCCCTCCAGGGGCGGCGCGCCCGGCGTGCCCCGCAGCACCGCCTCCGGTGACCAGGGGACATACGGCTCGAACGCCTCGGCGCAGGCGCCGACCGCCCGGCGGAACGCGGGTGAGACCGTCAGCAGGTCCGCGGCCATACCGGGCCACTGGGTGCCCTGGCCGGGGAAGACGAACGCGACCCCGTCGCCGGCCGCGGCCGCCGTGCCCCGTACGACACCGGGGGCGTCCTCACCCCGGGCCACCGCGTCGAGCCCCCGCAGATACCCCTCCCGGTCCGCCGCGACCACCGCCGCGCGATGGGGGAGCGCCGGGCCGCCGCTCGCCAGCGTGTGGCCGATGTCTTCCGGACGGAGCTGCGGGTGGTCGGCGACATGGTCGTGGAGCCGCCGCGCCTGGGACCGCAGCGCGGTTCCGGTGTGCCCGGAGAGGATCCACGGATGACCGGCCACTGCGAACTCGTTCTGGGCGTTGGGCAACCGAACCGTCTCCAAATCGGACGAGGCAGCAGTTCTGCGGCAGAGCTGTTCGGTTTATAGAGCAAAGCGGCAGAGCGACGGTGGCATCTCGCTTGACAGCGCCTCAGGTGACGGTCGAGGCCGCGGCGGCCGGCGCCCGGGAAAGGCTCCTACGCGCCGGTGGCGGGAGCGATGTTCTTGTTGTGGCGGAGCAGGTTCCGCGGATCCCACACCGCCTTGATCTCCGCGAGCCGCCGGTACTTGGCCTCGCTTCCGTACACGCCGCGAAGCCACGCCTCGCCCTGGTCCTCGGTGAGATTGATGTAGGCGTTGGGGAGGGTGTGCGGCCGCATGGCGAGCGCCGTCGCGTCGGCCCATGCGTCGAAGGGCCCGTCCTGCTCCGGCTCCGTCCATACGGTGGCGGTCTCCCACAGCCAGGTCGCGTTGGCGCGGGAGAAGGCGGTGGCGTCCTCGGCGACGTCCTCGGAGATCGCGCCGCCCAGCGACCAGATGTTGACCGCGGTGATCGTCCCCGGGGGGTTCGGCGAGGCGGTCACGCGCTCGACCAGCGTGTCGATCGCGGATCTGCTGAGCGAGGCGAGATAGCCGCCGCGCGCACCAGTGCGCAGTCCGTAGGGCGCGGTCGCGTCCAGCATGCTGTTCGTCTCGAGCCAGGTGGTGCGCCGCACCGTGTTGGCGACGGGCGTGCCCAGCGCGGCGAGCCTTCCGGTGATCTCCTCGGCGTCCGCGAAGTCGCCGGTGTGGACCGGGATGAGGATCAGGACCAGCTTGCCGTGCGCCTCCTCGGGCAGCGTGGGGAGCGGCGGCGCGAAGGTGAGCGCGGTCGCCAGTCCGAGCTCACGAGGGGCGTCGGCCATGAAGGCGGGCAGCTGGGCCAGGACGGCCGCGGCCTGGTCGCCGGGGAAGACGATCTGGCCGGAGACGACGTCCGGGCCCAGCGGGTGGGCGCGGTATTCGAAGGCGGTCACGACACCGAAGTTGCCGCCGCCTCCGCGCAGCGCCCAGAACAGGTCCGGGTTCTCCTTCTCGTCCGCGCGGACCTTCCTGCCGTCGACGGTGATCATCTCGCAGGCGAGCAGGCTGTCGACGGTGGCGCCGAAGCGGCGCATCAGGTGGCCGATGCCGCCGCCGAGGGTCAGCCCGGCCACGCCGGTGCTGGTGACGGTGCCGGACGGCACCACCAGGCCGTGTGCCTGCGTGGCCGCGTCCAGCTCGCCGAGCAGAACGCCGGCCTGGGCCCGTACGGTGCGGGTGTCCGGGTCGACGGAGATCTCGCGCATACCGGACAGGTCGAGGACCAGAGCGCCGCCCGGCATGGCGTGGCCGTCGGAGCCGTGGCCACCGCCTCGCACCGCGACGGGCAGATCACGGGCGGATGCGTGGCGCAGGGCGGTGGCGACGTCCTCCTCGTCGGCACAGCGGGCGATCAGCGCGGGGCGGGTGTCGGCGGCCCGGCCGTTGAAGACGACCCTGGCCTGGTCGTAGCCGTCCTGGCCGGGGCGCAGGACGGCGCCACGGAACTCGGCCGGGAAGGCGGCGTGAGCGGGGGATGCGGGGGAAGTGGGGGTCGAGCCGGTCGGGCTCATGCGTGTCTCCCTGAAGTCGGGCAGCCCGTGTCCGTGGGCAGCCCCGTCGGCTAACCGGAAATTCATTTTCCGGTACTGCTTCGGGAGCGTAACATCCCAGGCCATGAGAGAAATCGCCCCGTCCGGCGCCCGCCCCCAGCGGGCCGACGCACGCGAGAACGTCCAGCAGATCCTGCGGGCGGCCCGCGCCGTCTTCGCCGACCGCGGCTACGAGGTGTCCATCGAGGAGGTCGCCCGCCGCTCCGGTGTCGGCATGGGCACGATCTACCGCCACTTCCCCAACAAGCGCGCCCTCGTCGAGGAGGTCGCGATCGGCCAGATGCGGGAAACCTCGGACGTCGTCACCCGCGCCCTGGCCGAGGAACCGGACGCCTGGTCCGCCTTCACCCGGGTGATGCGCCATATGGCCGAGGTCCGCAGCAGCCAGATGTTCCCCGTCTCCCGCAGGCGCACGACGGAGTCCGGCCCGGCCCTCGTCGCCACGCGCGAGGCGCTGCTGGCCGACCTGGACGACCTGGTGGCACGGGCCCAGCAGGAGGGGTCGCTCCGGGCCGATGTGAACACCTACGACCTGGTCCTGATGATGGTCTCGCTGCCCCCGCGGATCCCCGAGGACGGCGCCGGCGGCGGCCTGTCCGCCGACCTCACCGGCCGCCAGCTTTCCGTCCTCCTCGACGGTCTGCGCGCCCCCGGCGCGGAGCGGCTGCCCGGCACGGCCGCCACCCGCCCGGACCTGGACGAGTTCTTCCGTACGCGGTTCGGAATCTGAACGCGCTCAGGGGCGTGGCGTGGACGCCGTGGAGCCGGTGAAGACGGACCGGCCGGCGACCAGGCCGACCGAGTCCAGGACGCGCATGGCGTGGTCGGAGCGGACGACGAAGCGCTCCTTGCCGTAGATGAGATACCGGTCGGCGTTGCGCCCGTGGGTGAAGTTGATCGTCAGGACATTGGCCCCGGCCAGGAAACCGCTGCGCTGGCCGTCCTTGCGGTTCTTGGCCAGGGCGCTCACCGCGGGGACCAGCCAGTCCGGCCGTACGATGCGGCAGATGGCCAGCGCGTTGAGCGTCGTATCGACATCGCCGGGTTCCAGGTGCTCCAGCGGGGTGTGCGGCGCCGGTACGAACGGCGAGAAGCTGCACATATGCGCGCCCAGCTCCCGCGCCATGACGATGTCGTCCGCAATATGTGCCAGTGTCTGACCGGGCAGTCCGACGATTCCTCCGGTGCCCACCTTGAACCCCAGCTCGATGAGGTCGGTCAGACAGCGCAGCCGGCTCTCCAGGGTTTCGTGGCGCATCCGCAGATTGAGGTCCGGGTCGCTGGTCTCGTGTTTGAGGATGTAGCTGGTCGCACCCTGTTCCCGCAGATACGCGTACTCGCCGCGCTTCTTGTTGCCGAGGTTCAGCAGAACTTCGACGTCGTCGTCGTACAACTCCCGGATCCTCGGCAGGGCTTCGCCCACCACACGCGTCGTCTGAGGGATCTCACCGGCCTGGAAGAAGACGACGTTGATGCCGTTGTCCTTGATGACCCGTGCGGCGTCCACGAGATCGTCGGGCCCGGCCAGGAAGGTGTCGTTCTCGCGGGTGTTGTCCCGGCGCATGGGGCAGAAGTCGCAGTTGACCCGGCAGGCGTTGCCGATCTCCGTCACACCGCGTACGACGACGTGGTCGCCGAAGACTTCTTCGCGGATCCGTCGGGCCCGCGCGAACAGCTCTTCCTGTTCCTTTCCGCGTAAGGCGAGCAGTTCGACCATGTCCTGTTTAGTCAGCACTGAATTGCGCTCCCTTCGGGTGGGGGGGTGAACTCGCGTCGCAATCGATCACGGAGCAGGAATTTCTGCACCTTGCCCGCCGGATTACGGGGCAGGGCACCGACCACCTCCACACGCTCGGGCCAGTAGTGCTTGGTCACCCGATGACCGTCCAGGAATTCCTGGACGTCGCCGAGGCCGAGGCTTTTTCCGGGATACAACCCAACGAACAGACAGGCGCGTTCGCCCAGTCGCGGATCGGGCATCGCGACGAGTGCGGATTCGCGTACGGAGGGATGGGCGGCCAGCAACTGCTCGACGGCGCCGACGGGTATCTTCTCCCCGCCCCGGTTGATCACGTCCTTCGCGCGACCGGTGATGCGCAGATACCCGGACGGCTCCAGGACCGCGAGGTCGCCCGTGCGGTACCAGCCGTCGGGGGTGAACGCCTCGGCCGTCTGGTCGTCCCGCCCGAGATAGCCGTCGAAGACGAGCGGGCCGGTCATCTCGAGATGGCCCTCGTATCCGGTGGCGAGCTCGGCGCCCAAGTCGTCGGTCACTCTGAGCCGTACGCCCTCCAGCGGGCGCCCGTCGGTCGCCGCCACCGACTCCGCCTCGTCGCCGGGTGCTGACAGCGTGGCCATGCAGGTTTCCGTGCTGCCCCACGCCGCGCAGACCCGTACGCCGAGGCGGTCGCGGGCGCGGGCGAGCAGAGCGCGGGGTACGGACGCCCCGGTGATCACGAACGTACGCAGCGAGGCGGGCGCCGTCGCACCGGCGTCGACCGCGTCGACCAGGTCGAGCAGGAACGGTGTGGACCCCTGCATAAAGGTGCCGCCCCATTCCCGGAACGCCCGCAGCGCGCGATCGGCGTTCCAGGCCGGCTGCACGATCTGGGCGCTGCCGAGCAGCAGGGACAGCCACATTCCGTAGAGGAACCCGCTGTGGTGCGCCATGGGCGCGGCGATATGCACGCGGTCGCGCGACGTCAGACCGAGCCGGTCGGCGGTGAGCAGGGCGGCCCGGTTGAGCGTGGCCATACGGTGCGGGACCCCTTTCGGCTCTCCCGTGGTGCCGGAGGTGAAGAGGAGGTGTGCGACATCGTGGGGGGAGGTTCCGGCCGGACGGGCCGATGCTCCGGCGGGCGTGGCCCCGGCCACATATGCGGCGAGCCGGTGTGTGGCGGGCACGGTCGCCGAGGGCGCGGGTGAGTGTCCAGGAGCGATCAGAAGGTGACGCAGGTTCGGGGCCAGCCCCGCCTCCGCCATGGCGATGACTTCGCCGGGGTGGCCACGACCGCGGAACGACTCCGGTACGACCAGGACGTGTGCACCGGACCGGCGCAGCACATGGCCGAGTTCGTGTTCGCGCAGGCTCGGGAGCACCGGGCACACCACGGCTCCGATGCGCAGAAGCGCGAGCGAGACGGTCACGAGGTCGGCGGAGTTGGGAAGCGCGGCGACCACGGTCTGGCCGGGCCGGACGCCCAGACCGGTCAGCACGGTCGCCGTACGGCCCGCCAAGTCGACGAGTTCATGCCAACTCAGGGTGAGATCGTCACCGGTGTCGCGCAGCTCGACGAGTGCGAGGCCATCAGGTTGCTCGCCCGCCCGCCGCCACACCACATCGGCAAGGGAGAGCGGCGCGGTGCCGGTTCGCGGGCTCACCTGAGGCCCTTCCGCTCGACGTGTTCGACCAGCCAGGCCACGATGCGGCGGCGGTAGTCCTCCTGGTGGCCGAGGGGGCCGTTGTGCATGAAGAGATGTCCGCCCCCGGGGTAGCGCACGAACTCGACCTCGCATCCTTGGGTGCGCAGCGCGGTGAACCACTCCTCGCTCTGGCCGATGGGGTTCATGAGGTCGTCCTCGCCGTGCAGCAGAAGCGTGGGCGCCGTGACACCGCGGACGTACGTCAACGGCGAGCTGGCGCCGTAGCGTTCAGGGACCTCCTGGGGGGTGCCGCCCAGGAGGACCGGCGCGGTCGTCGCGCCGAGCGATGACGTCCCGTACAGGCTCGACCAGTTGGCGACACCGGCGACGCTGATGCCCGCGGCGAACCGGTCGGTGCGGGCGGTCAGCCAGTTCGTCATGAACCCTCCGTGGCTGGAGCCCATGACGGCGACCTGGCCTTCGGAGGCGAGTCCGTCGCGCACCATGCGGTCGAGAGCGAACAGGAAGTCCTCCTCCTCGCTGAAGCCCGGCCTGCCCAGCGGGGCGCGCATGAACGCTTCGCCGTAGCCGTCGCTGCCCCGCGGATTGAGCAACAGGACGTTCCAGCCACGGGCCGCCAGGGTCTGGTGGTAGAGGTGGCGCGGGGAGAGGCTGGGACGCCATACGTAGTCCGGCCCGCTGTGAATGTCGAACAGCGTGGGTCCCCGGGTTCCGGCCGGGCGTCCGCGCAGCAGATATCCGTGCAGTTCCGGGCAGCCCGGTGGGCTGAAGCGGATGTCCTCGGCCGCGGTGACCGTGAACCGCGCTGCCCATGGGTTGAGGTCGGTGAGCCTTCGTGGTCCCGTTTCGTCCGTCGGCGTCAGATACACGTCTCCCGGGGTGTGTGCGTCGCCGACGACCAGGGCCAAGGAGTCCGTGGCGGCCGATGCGCTCATGCCCATCACCACGGTGGAGTCGCCGCCGAACCAGGGTGTCGCCCGGCCGCCTCCCGCCGGAGCCCGGTACACCCGGGTGCCCCCGGCTTCCCGTGCGCAGAACAGGAAATCCCCGGTGTCGAGGAAGAGCGCGGCGGGTGTGGTGCCGCGCGCGGAGGCGACCAGCCGCCGCGAGAATCCGGCGAGGAGGTCGACGGGTCCTGCGTGCGGGCCGTCCACGACGCGGTACAAGCTGGAATGCTGACAGGGGCCCGGGTGGCGCTGCCCCGCGAAGACGATCTGACGCTCCGGGGTCCAGCCCGTCCACACCACCGTCCCGCCCCAGTCGACGAGGTGCCGCAGCTCTCCCGTGGTGGCGTCGGCGAGGCACACATCGGCGAGCGGCCAGGGGGCATCGCCCGCAGGTCGGCTCACCCCGAGGCTCAGCGCCGCTCCGTCCGGCGACCACGCGGGGCCGTGGACGTCGAACGTCCCCCGGGTGAGCTGCCCGATGTCCCCCGTGGCGATATCGGCGATATGCAGATGGCGCCGGGCCTTCGGCACAAGACCCACGCCGTCGATCTTGTAGCCGAGGTCCCTGACGACATGGGGAGCGCGCCCCGGGGCCTCGCCGCCGTCGTCCTCGGCCGCGACAAAGGCCACCCGCGTGCCGTCCGGCGACCACATCGGGCGTCCGGCGGCCCGCAGGCCCCGGGCGAGCGGACGTACGGTGTGGTCGGCGGCGGACCACAGGGCCAGCGAGACACCGGGTTGCCCCGGCTCCCGGACGAGATGGGCGAGCCACCTGCCGTCCGGCGACCAGGCGGGGGCGTCCGCCCCGGCGCGTGCGACGACTTCGGGCTCCTTGGCTCCCTCGGCGGTGTCCCGGACGACCAGCGCGGTCGTCCAGCGAACGCGCGCGGTGTCGGCCCAGCGGACCACGATGGCGACGCTGTCGCCACGGGGGCTCAGGGCGACCTGCTCCGCGGTGCGGAAACGATGGGCGTCGGCACCGCCGAGATGGGGTGGGCCCTCCGCCGGGCGCGCCGCTCGCCCGTCCACAGGTATGGCTGATGTGTCCACGCTGCTCCAAGAAGTCAGAGAGGTACAACACGCTCGATTCAGGGGGCTGTCGCGCTCCTCGACCACCGCGTCGGCGGGCAGCGCGGCGATCGTGGTGCCGTTGCGCACGTTGAGGATCATCGTGGCGCGCTCATTGCGGCTGATCGCCGCC
>NZ_JBSFMM010000277.1:0-13153 GCF_053599555.1 Streptomyces sp. NPDC000941 | reverse complement strand
CTCCGGGCCGGGCGCGGCAGCCTCCGTCACACCAGGGCGTCCTTGCTGCGGAGTTGGGCCGCGGCGAGGCGGCACACCGCGTAGGCGGTCCTGGTGAGATCGTCGGCGGCGTGGCGCAGAGCGGTGTCGAGATCGCGGGGACCGGCGCCGATGGGCAGCACCGCGGTGGCGCCACGCTCATAGAGGCGGTCGGCCTCCGGGGTGATCGTCCCGCCGAGTACGACACACGGAACGGCGGCGTCCGCGCAGGCGCTCACCACCGCTGCGACGGTTTTGCCCGCGTCCGTCCCGGCGTCCACCTTCCCCTCCGCCGTGAGGCAGAGATCCGCCGTGGCCAGCCGCTCGTCGAAGCGGGTCAGCCGTCGGATCAGCTCCGCGCCCGGCTCCAGTTCGGCCCCCAGCGCGAGCAGCGCGGCCCCGAGGCCGCCGGCGGCGCCACCGCCCGCGGTCGACCCGGCTCCGAGCAGAGGGGCCAGCCGGCGCAGTCCGTCGTCGAGGAGTTCGACCGCGGCCGGGGTGGCGCCCTTCTGGGGTCCGAAGACATGCGCGGCGCCATCGGGCCCGAAGAGAGGGCTGAGGACATCGGCCGCGGCGACCAGTTCGACACCGGCGAGTGCGCGGCGCGCCGGGGCGAGGTCCACCGCGTGGATACGGCCCAGGTCGGCGCCGCTGCCCGCAAGCGGTTTCCCGTCGGCGTCGAGGATCCGGGCCCCGAGGGAGGCGAGCATTCCCGTGCCGCCGTCCATGGTCACGGTTCCGCCCAGGAAGACGACGATCCGCCGCGCCCCCTGGCGTACCGCCGCGAGGATCGGGGCGGCCAGGCCGGCGCTGGAGGCGCGCATCACATCGTGCTCGGCGGCGTCCGGTGTATCCCACCCGATCGCCTCGGCCGCCTCGACGACAGCGGTTCCGTGGTCCAGGCGGCCGAAGCGCGTCGTCGCGGGGCGGCCGAGCGCGTCGACGGAGTCGACGTCGACGACCGCACCGCCGCACGCGGTCTGCACGGTGTGCCGTGAGCCCTCGCCGCCGTCGGCGAGCGGGTGCTCGACGGGGGTACCGCCGGCCGCCCGTACGCCGGCGGCGAGGGCGGCGGCCGCTTGCGCGGCGTCCAGTGAGCCGCGCAGCTTGTCCGGAGCGCAGACAACGCGCATGGTGGTTCCCTTCGTTGCGATGTTCTTGTTGCGGTGTTCTCGTTGTGGTGTTCTGGTCGTGGTTTCGCGGTCAGACGGTCATCCAGCCCAGGACCGGAGTCGACTGCAGATAGATGAGGAGTGCGAACCCGGCGAGGAGCCCGAGGCTCCAGCCGATCACCTTGCGGAAGATCGTGCTCTCACTGCCGGCCATGCCGATCGCCGCGGCGGCGACGGCCAGGTTCTGCGGCGACAGCATCTTTCCGAGCACGCCACCGGTGGAGTTGGCGGCCGCGAGGAGCACGGGGTCAAGACCGGTCTTCTGCGCCGCGGTCACCTGAAGCACTCCGAACAGCGAGTTGGCCGAGGTGTCGGACCCGGTGACCGCGACGCCCAGCCACCCCACGATGGGGGAGAACAGGGCGAAGGCGGCGCCGGTCTGGGCCAGCGCGGTGCCCAGGGTCGCGGTCTGGCCGGAGAGGTTCATGACCCAGGCCAGTGCGAGCACCGAGGTCACCGTGACGACGGTCCAGCGGAGTTGGCGCAGCGTTGCTCCGTACGCCCGCACCGCGCGGCCGGGCCCGACCCGGTAGAGCGCCATGGTGAGCAAACCGGCGGCCAGCAGGATGGTGCCCGCCGCCTTGAGGTGCTCCAGTTTGAAGGTCATGGCCGCGGCGGGTTCGCCACCAGGGGACTCGACATCCAGACCGGGCCAGGTGAACTGGGCGACGCCGTGCTCGGCCAGCCACTCCTTGACGGGCCCGGCCTGGGTGAGCGCGAAGAGCGCACAGATGATGAGGTACGGGGCGAACGCCATGAGAGCACTGCCACTGCCCTCGCGGTCCTCCGAACCGGCCTCGGCGGGCGCCTGTGAGTCCCGCCGCACCGTACGCGGCTGCCAGACCCGCATGAACCCGAGCACCGTCGCCAGGGTGACCACGCCCGCGATGATGTCGGTGGTCTCGACGCTGATGTAGTTGGCGGCGACGAACTGGGCGCAGCCGAAGGTCAGACCCGCGACCACCGCCACCGGCCAGGTCTCCCGTACGCCGCGTCGGCCGTCGAGCAGAAACACCAGCAGCAGCGGGATGAACGCGGCGATCAGCGGCGTCTGCCGGCCCGCCATCGCGCCGAGGTCGTCGAGCGGCAGACCGGTCACCCCGGCGAGCGTGGTCAGCGGCACCGCCATGCTGCCGAACGCGACCGGTGCCGTATTGGCCACCAGCGCCACGGTCGCCGCCTTGATGGGAGCGATGCCGACGGCGATCAGCATGACCGCGGTGATCGCCACGGGGGTGCCGAAGCCGGCCAGGGCCTCGATCAGCGCTCCGAAGCAGAAGGCGATCACGATGGCCTGGATGCGCTGATCGGAGGAGATGGTGCGGAAGGACCGCCGCAGCACGGCGAACCATCCGGTGATCTCGGTCATGCGATAGATCCACAGCGCGTTCACGAGGATCCACATGATGGGAAAGAGACCGTAGAAGCCGCCTTCGGCCGCCCCGGACAAGGCCTGGGGTAACGGCATGTCCCACACCGCCACGGCGAGGGCCAGCGAGAGGACCAGCGAGGTCAGCGCCGCTGTCTGGGCTCTGACCTGGAAGACGCCGAGCAGTACGAACAGGGCGAGCAGGGGCACCGCCGCACAGAGCGCGGACCAGGACACAGAGTCGGCCAGTGGGTCAAGGACTTGTCGGTACATCGAACCTCCCGGTGCGGCGAGCGGCGCCGCCTGGAGTATCAAGGCCATGGCGAGCCTCTAACTTGTAAGACAAGTACTCCAAACAGTCAAGAATTCGCGTGTGGTAATTTGAGGATGGTCTGGCTGAGTCCGAGTGATCCCGCAGGAGGCGTGATGGCGAGTCGCCTGAAGGCGACATCCCTGATCGACGCGCTCGTCGTCGAGTTGCGCGAGCAGATCCTCGACGGGCGGATCGCCGGCGGCACGGCGCTCACCGAGACCGAGGTCGCCAAGCAGTACGAGGTGGCACGCCCCACCGCCAAAGCGGCCATCGAGCGGCTGACCGCCGAGGGCCTGCTGCGTCGGGACGCCCATAAGAGCGCCCGGGTCCCGGTCTTCGACGCCGACGACATCGCCGACCTGTACTTCACCCGCGCCTGTGTGGAACGCCAGGTCATGCGCGAGCTGGCGCGACGGCGTTCGGTGCCCTCCGCCGCCACCTCCGCCCAGGTGGAGATCCGCAAACTGGCGGAGGCGGACGACTCCACGATCGCCGCGGTCGAGCCCGACGTACGCTTCCACCGCTCGCTCGTCGACGAGCTCGGCAGCCCGCGCCTCAGCCGCCTCCACGCCTCCGTCATGGCCGAGATGCGGCTGTGCATGGCCCAGGTCCAGACGTACAAGCTGCTGCGCATCACCGAGATCGCCGATGAGCACCAGGACATCCTTGACGCCATCGCCGACGGCGACGCCGAGCGTGCGGACCAGGCTCTCGCCGTCCACCTCAACCGGGCCTGCGAACAACTTCGCGCGCGAATCGGCTGATTCGGACGCCCCCAGGCGTCATTGCCGGGTGCCCCGTCGACGGTGCACCCTGAAAGTCCTATGAAGACAGAGACGTTGACCGTGCCCGGTCCCGAGCGGCATATAGCGTTATGGGGCGATCCCCCAGGTCAGCGCACTCGTCAGGCAGGGAGAATGGATGAACAGTTACGACTACGTCGTCGTCGGCGCCGGATCCGCGGGCTGTGTGCTGGCGGCGCGGCTGACGGAGGACCCCGATATCCGGGTGGCGGTGATCGAGGCCGGCGGCCCCGACACCGCGCAGGAGATCCATATCCCGGCCGCCTTCCCCCAGCTCTTCAAGACCGAGTTCGACTGGGACCTCGACTCCGGCCCGGAGCCGGGGATCGGGGACCGGCGGACCTATCTGCCCCGGGGCAAGGTGCTCGGGGGCTCCAGCTCGATCAACGCGATGATCTATATGCGCGGCAACCGCGCCGACTACGACGGCTGGGCCGCTGCCGGGGCCACCGGATGGTCGTACGACCAGGTGCTGCCGTACTTCCGGCGCTCGGAGGACAACCAGCGCGGCGAGGACGCCTTCCACTCGGTGGGCGGTCCGCTGACGGTCAGCGACAGCAGGTCCCAGCATCCGCTCGCCACGGCGTTCGTCCAGGCAGCCGAGCAAGCGGGATACAAGCGCAACGAGGACTTCAACGGCGAGACGCAGTTCGGCGTCGGGCGGTTTCAGCTGACCCAGCGCCGCGGTATGCGCTGCAGCACGGCCGTCGCCTATCTGCACCCGATCCTGGAGCGGCCGAACCTCACCGTGCTCAGCGCGGCTCGCGCCCACCGCGTGGTGATCGACGACGGCCGGGCGACGGGGGTGGAGGTGAACCGGGGCGGCACGGTCGAAGTGGTCCGCGCCGACCGTGAGGTCATCCTGTCCGCGGGCACCTACGAATCCCCGAAGCTGCTGATGCTCTCCGGGATCGGGCCCGCCGCCACGCTGTCGGCCTTCGGTATCGAGGTGCTGCGCGACCTCCCGGTGGGCCAGGGCCTGCAGGACCACTACATGGCGCTGCTGAACTTCCGTACCGGCGTCGAATCCCTGATGAGCGCGGCGAGTCCGGAGAACGCCCAGCTGCTCGAGAGCGCCGGGCGCGGCCCGCTGACCTGCAACATAGGAGAGGCCGGCGGCTTCTTCGGCAGCCGAGACGGACTGGACGCGCCGGATGTTCAGTTCCACATGGCTCCGGTGCTGTTCCACGAGGAAGGGCTCGGCGCCGTCACCGAACACGGCTTCGCGTTCGGCCCGTGCGTCCTCGCCCCGACCAGCCGCGGCCAGGTCACCCTGCGCTCCCCGCGCCCGGACGCCGCACCCCGGATCGTGCACAACTACCTGACCACGGCCGAGGACCGCGACTGCATCGTGGGCGGCATGCGCATCGCGCTACGCATCGCGGCCCAGGACGCCCTGACCGAGGTGATCACCGCCCCCTTCGACGTACCGGACAGACACTCCGACGCGGAACTCCTCACCTTCGCCCAGCGGGTCGGGCAGACCCTCTACCACCCGACGTCGACCTGCGCCATCGGCGCGGTGGTCGACCCCGAGCTGCGTGTACTGGACGTGGCGGGCCTGCGGGTCGTCGACGCGTCGGTGTTCCCGACGGTGCCGAGGGGGAACACCAACGCGCCCGTCATCATGGCGGCGGAGAAGGCGGCGGATCTCATCAGGGGAGTCGCGTAGCACCAGGAGATCCGCCCCCACGACCTCACTTTCGGGGCCCGGTCAGCAGTACGGTGGCTGATCGGTCAGCGAAGCCGCCACCCGCATCCAGACGATGAAGAGCCGGTACAGGCCGGGCAGCGCGCCCTGCGCCTGGACGGTGCGCGTGTCCGTCGAGGTGACCCCGGGAATGCCCAGCAGGGTGGCGGCCACCGAGGCCGACTGCCACCGGACGGCGAGCGCGGACGGCTCCGCCGGTTCGGCCGGCTCCGTTGCCACCGACTGAGCCGTCCGCGGCGCGGAGAGGGCGGCGGCAACCGTTTCCTCGATCGCCGTACGCGCTTCGTCGGCCGGACGCAGATCCGCCGCGAAGCGGCCATGCGCGTACTTCACGGCAACGGTGGCGACGGACCCGTCCCACTCCGCCATCTCCGCACACGCGCTGTCGTCCCCGGTGAGCACCGCCACCGGGACCCCGATGGCCGCCGCGGTGGCATGGGCGAGGCCGATCTCGCCCGCGGGCCTGCCGTCCAGCCATATGTCTTCGATCTCGTGGCCCATAAAGCTGTGGCTCAGCACACCGGGTGCGCCGGCCCGCGAGTGGTAGCCGACGCAGACGACGGCGTCGTGCTCGGGAGTGAGTCCTTCGAGCATGCCCATCTGTTTGGTCCTGCCCCGGATGAGCCGGGCCGCCGGGTGCAGGGATTCGGGCAGCAGATTGCGCATGCGGCCGTGGGCGTCATTGACGGTGATGTCGGTGGCGCCGGCGGCGATCGCGCCCCGGATGGCCGCGTTGACGTCCTCCGCCATCATCAGCCGTCCACGTTCGTAGTCCCGTCCGCCGGGCTGGACATCGTCAGCGTCGACGAGCCCCGTGACGCCCTCCATGTCCACGCTGAAGTAGATCCGCACGTTGCGCACTCCTCACACTTGATCACGGGGGAGACGCCTGGCGCTCCTGCTCCGGTTCCCGGCCCGCCGGCGGTCGGATTTCTTCAAGACCTCCGGCGGGGCCGGTGCCAGCATGGCCAACGCATCGGGATCGGTCGGCACCACGTCGGAAGAGGGAGTGCAGACATGTCACGATCGAGCGTCGAGGGATTACGGGACTCGCTGAGCGATCAGGGATATGCGCTGGTCGAGCAGGTGGGAGGCCAGCGGCAGGCCATCGAACTGCTCCAGGACCTCGGCCGGTTCGTGCCCCAGTACGGGGGCACCGTCGAGCACGAGGTCGTCTACCGGCCCGGCAACGACGGCCGGGCCTACTCGCAGAGCCGCAACGCCATCCGGCCGCATACCGAGGCACCCGGCCGGCATCCCAGTCCACGCCATCTCGCCCTCTACTGCCACCGGCAGGCCCGCTGCGGTGGCGGCCATACCGATCTGCTGGACTGGAAGCTGCTGGAGAAGCTGCTCGGCCCGGACGATCTCGCGCTGCTGACCGGGCCCCGGGTCAGGTTCCCCGGTCCGGACGGTGGCGAGGGCGTCGTGGCGACCATGGTCGAGGAGGACGGCGACCGTGCCGTGCTGCGCTTCAGCCACAATCTGCTGACGGCGGCCGACTACGACCCGGCCCTGGACGCGGCCACTCCGGCGGAGGAACTGCCTCTGGGACGGGCCGGGGCCGAACTCGCCCTCCGGGTGGCCGAGTTGTTCGACCAATACCGGACGCAGGAGCTCATCCCCGACGACGCGCTGCTGGTGTGGGACAACCAGCGGATGATGCACGCCCGTTCACAGTACGAAGACACCGGCCGCCATCTGACCCGGTACTGGGTGGCCGTCTGACCTCAAGCCACCGGAAGGGCACTTGTGATGACCACGGTCGAAGAGCTCGGCTCCGCGACGCGTACGGTCTCGGGCCGCCGCCTGGCCGCCCTCGTCCGCGAACGATGCCAAGACGCGAATCTGGCGCACGAGGTGGAAGTGGTCAGCCGGGTACTGCCGTTCAAGGTGAGCCACCATGTCATCGATCATCTCGTCGACTGGCAGAGCGCGCCCGACGATCCGCTGTACCGGCTGGTCTTCCCGCACCGCGACATGCTCGACCCCGGCCACTTCGGCGCGGTCGAGCGGGCACTGGGCGATCCGCCCGCGCTGCGCGCGGTCGTGGCCGGGATCCGTGGGGAGCTCAATCCGCACCCGGGGGATCAGCTCACCCGGAACATCCCGCACCACGAGGGCGCCGAGCTGTCGGGCGTCCAGCACAAGTACGCGCAGACCGCGCTGGTGTTCCCGCGGCACGGCCAGACCTGCCACGCCTACTGTTCCTACTGCTTCCGCTGGGCCCAGTTCGTCGGCGACCCCCAGCTGCGCATGGCCGACGACGGGCCACAGCATGTCATCCGGTATCTGCGCGCCCACCCCGAGGTGACGGATGTGCTGTTCACCGGGGGCGATCCGCTGGTCATGCACTCGGCGCGGCTCAAGCCGTACGTCGACGCGCTGCTCGAGCCCGGCCTGGAGCATGTCACCACCGTGCGCATCGGGACCAAGGCGCTGTCCTTCCACCCGGCCCGCCTGGTCACGGACCCGGACGCGGCGGGGATGCTGCGGCTGCTGGAGAGCGTCGTACGGGCCGGGCGCTCCCTGGCCGTGATGGTCCATGTCTCGCATCCGAGGGAACTGCGGCCGGACGTCACCCGGCGCGCCGTGGCCGCGCTGCACGGCATCGGCGCCCAGCTGTGGTCGCAGGCCCCGGTGGTCCGGCATGTCAACGACGATCCGCGGGTGTGGGCGGACGCGTGGCGGGCCCAGCTCGCGCTCGGCATCCACCCGTACTACGTCTTCGTCGAGCGGGACACCGGCGCCAGGCGCTATTTCGGGCTGCCACTGCGCCGTGTCCATGAGATCTACCGCGATGCCGTGGCCACCGTGTCCGGGCTCGGGCGCACCGCCCGGGGACCGGTGATGTCCACGGCCGAGGGCAAGGTGGTCGTGGACGGGGTGGCCGAGCTGCCCGGTGGGCCGGCCTTCGTACTGCGCTTCCTCCAGGCCCGCGTCCCGGACCTGGTGGGCAGGCCCTTCCATGCCCGTTTCGACCCGACCGCACAGTGGTGGTCGGACCTGGCACCGTTCAGCCCGTACGACAGGGCCTTCTTCCCGGTCCGGGACGAGGCGGGGGATGAGGGCGCGCGCCCCGCGGCCCCGGCGGGCCCGCGGTGACCGCGCTCCGGCCGACGGCCGGACCGGCCGCGGGCACCGCCCTGGCCGTGCTGTCCGCCTGTGCCTTCGGCACCGTGGGCACGGCCACCAAGGTCCTGTCCGCGGCCGGGCTGTCGGCGATGGAGATCGCCCAGGCCCGGCTGACCATCGCAGCGCTGCTGCTGCTCGCGTACACGGCCGTCACCCGGCCCAGCCAGCTGCGGGCCACGCGACGCCAGTGGTCGGTGATCGCCGCGCTGGGACTGTTCTCCTTCGCGGCGCTCCAGACGCTGTGCGGAGTGGCGGTGGCACGGATCCCGGTCGGGGTGTTCGTGGTGCTGCAGTTTCTGTCGCCCGTGGTGGTGCTGGTGTGGCTGCGCTGGGTCCGGCGGGTCCGGCAGCAGCGGCTGGCGTGGGCCGGCGTCGCGGTGGTGGTGGCCGGTCTGCTGCTGGTCGGCGAGGTGTGGTCACGGCTGCGGCTCGACGCCGTCGGCGTACTCGCGGGACTGGGCACGGCGGCCGCGCTGTCCGTCCGGTTCCTGCTGGCGGGCCGCGCCCTGGAGCACCGTGACCCGGTCGCGGTGACCGCGCTGGGCATCGCCCTGGGCGCCCTCGCGCTCGACGTCCTGGCTCCGCCCACCGGCTTCCCGTACGCGGCGCTCGCCCGCTCGGTGCACTACGGGCAGGTGAGCGCGCCGGTGTGGGCGGTGGTCCTGTGGGCGGGCATCGTGGCCACCCTGCTCGCCTACCTCAGCGGAATCGCCGCCCAGCGACTGCTTGCCCCGGCCACGGCCAGCCTCCTCGCCACGCTGGAGGTGGTGACCGGGGCGGGTGTCGCCTTCGTGTTCCTCGGCGAGCGGCTGACCGCGGTGCAGTGCACGGGCGTGGTCACCGTGCTGGCGGGAGTCCTGATCGCCCGCCGCGCCATGCGTACGCAGACGGCCCGGCCCGCACCCTCGCGGGGCGCGACGGTGCGACACCTGTGCGGGGAGAGCCGGTCCCCCAGAACCCGGGAGGAAACTGAACGATGGACGAGCGGTTCACCAGCAACGCCGAGGAAGACGCGCTGGGCAGCGAGCTGTTCAGCGCCGTGGACAGTCCCGTGATCCAGCGGCTGGCGGTCAACTGGGCGCGCCGGGCCACGGTCAAACGCGACGACCCCGGTCTGATCGACATGTTCGACCCAGCCGCGCCCGACTACCCCGAGAGCATCGTCCCGTTCGCCGACCATCCGACCTTTCGCGAGCTTGCGCCGGAGCAGCGGCAGGCGGTGCTGACCTGGGCCATGATCGCCCTCAACCGGAACACCGAGTACTCCGAGACCCATGTGGTGAACCCGGCGTTCGACCTCGTCCTGCGCGGTGAGTTCCCCGGACTGTGGGGGGAGGCGCTGGAGGTCTCCCTGATGCAGGCCCTGGTCGACGAGCGGTACCACATCCTGATGCACCGCATGGCCAGCGATGTCACCCGGGCCAGGCGCGGGGCGCACTACCGCGCGAAGGAGCTGCCGCTGCCGTACGTCTCCGAGGCGCATCGCGAGCTGATCGAGGGCGCCGAGGAGCGCTGGCAGCGCTCCCTGCTGACGCTGGCGTTCGCCATCACGACGGAGCTGTCGATCGGCGCGTACCTCGAACTCGTCGCCACGGCGTCGGAGATCCAGCCGATGAACATGGGGCTCGCGCGGCTGCACCGGCACGACGAGGTCTGCCACGGCTCCATCAGCGGCGAACTGCTCAAGACGCTGTATCCCCAACTGACCGGGGAGCAACAGCGCTTCCTGCTGGAGTCGTTGGGCGTCGCCCTCAGGGCGTACTCCGCCAACGACTACCGGGCCTGGGAGGCCATCATGCGGCTGGTCGGGGTGCGGGGCGGCGCGGAGATGCTGCGGGACTGCCAGGCCGCCGGCCGTACGGCCCTGCTGCGCGACTACAGCGGTCTGCACCGGGTGCTGAGCGACCTCGATGTGCTGGACGAGATGGACTTCGACTGGTCCGGTCTCAAGATGAGCGGTGAGCTGCCCTATGTCCTCTGAAAACGGAGGTGAGCAGGCCGACCGTGGCGAGTGGGCGGGCATCGCCCCGGAGACGGCGCGGACCGTCGCGGTGCGCGCGCTCACCGCGCACGGCGTCGACGACGACTCCGCGGCGGTGGTCGCCGACGCCCTGGTGGAGACCTCGATGCGCGGCGTCGCCACCCATGGGCTGCGGCTGCTGCCGCGCTACCTCGACGATCTCGCCCGGGGAATCGCCAACGCCACCCCGCGTATCCGCGTGGTACGGCAGACGGGAGCCACGGCACTGGTCGACGCGGACGCCGCCCTCGGTGTCGTCGCCGGGATCGCGGGTGTCCGGGAGGCGGTGCGGCGGGCGGCCGAACACGGCGTGGCCACCGTGGTCGTACGCAACTCCAACCACTTCGGGGCCGCCTCGGTCTACAGCCGCGCCATGGCCGCGGCCGGGATGGTCGGCTGGGCGATGACCTCGGCGGCCTCCCGGGTCGCCCCGTGCCACGGGCGGACACCGCTGTTCGGGACCAATCCGATCAGCGTCGCCGCGGGCACTGAGGGTGAGGAGTTCGCGTTCGACATCGCGACCAGCCAGGTGTGCCAGGGGGAGATCCATGAGCGTGGGCGGCTGGGCCTTCCCCTGGAGCCGGGCTGGGCCACCGACGCCCGTGGGCACGGCACCCTCGACGCGTCCGCCGCGGTGGCACTCTCCCCGCTCGGCGCGTCCGGCGCGGGCGACAAGGGACAGGGACACAAGGGCCAGGATCACAAGGGACAGGGACACAAGGGACAGGGACACAAGGGTCAGGGGCACAAAGGGCAGGGCCTGGCCATGGCCGTGACCCTGATGACCGCGGTGCTCGCCGACGCCCCACTGGACTGGGAGCTCGACCACATCGGGCAGTCCCCCGACGGCCGGGGGCGCCGGATCGCCCACTTCCTGCTGTGCCTGGATCCCGCCGCCATCGCGGGGCCCGACCCGTTCCGGCGGCGCCTGGCCGACCTGGTCGCCACCACCCGCCGGGCGCCCGCCGCGGGCGCGGACCCGGTCCTCAGCCCCGGGGACCCGGAGCGGCTGCGGGCCGGCGAGGCCGCCCGGCACGGCATTCCGCTGGACCCCGACACCGCGCGGGCCCTGCGCGCGCTCGCCCTGCGGCACGGCGTCGACGCGCCCGTGTCCGCCGCCGACCACAGGAGGGTTCCATGACGGCCCTGACCGCGGGCGGCTCCATCTGGATGGACGGCCGCCTCGTCCCCTGGGATGCGGCCCAGGTCCATGTCCTCACCCAGTCCCTGCACTACGGCTGGGCCGTCTACGAGGGGATCCGGGTCCACGAGACCGCGGAAGGCCCGGCGGTCTTCCGGCTCCGCGACCATCTGGCCCGGCTGACCTGCTCCGCCCGGGTCTGTCTGATGGACATCCCCTATGCCGAGGAGGAGTTGGCGGCCGCCACGGTCGAGCTGGTCAGGGCCGGCGGCGCGGGCCCACACTATGTGCGGCCGCTGGTCTATCTCGGGTACGGCAGCATGGGCGTGGCCCTGGACCTGTCCGAGGTCCGGGTGGCCATCGCCGCCTGGAGCTGGGAGGAACCGCCCGAGCGCGTCTGGCGCCTGGTCACGAGCGGCTGGCGGCGCAACCACCAGGACGCGATTCCGCCGCTGGCCAAAACCACGGGCGCCTATCTCAACTCCTGCCTCGCCAAGCTCGCCGCGAACCGCGGGGGCTACGACGACGCGGTGCTGCTGACCGCCTCCGGCCATGTCTCCGAGTGCTCCGCGGCCAATATCTTCCTCGTGAAGTCCGGTGTGCTCCACACGCCCTCGGTCGAGCAGGGCATCCTGCCGGGGATCACTCGTGCGACCGTCCTCGACCTGGCGCGTGGCGCGGGCATCACCGTGGTGGAGCGGCCGGTGGCGCACGCCGAGCTGTACACCGCGGACGAACTGTTCGTGACCGGCACCGCCACGGGCGTCGTCCCGGTCGAGTCGCTGGACGACCGCCCCACCACCGCGCGGGGCGCCGGCCCGGTCACCACCGCCCTGCGCGACGCCTACCGGCAAGCGGCCGCCGGTCGCCATCCGGCGGCGGCCGACTGGCTCACCCCCGTGGGCGGCTGACGAACACCGCGTGGAAACGAGCCTTCGGGCCCGGGCGGATCATCCGCCCGGGCCCGAAGGCCGGTGCTCGGGCCGGGTTCATCGTCGCCCGCCCATGCGTCCGCCGGCTCATGCATCCGCCGGCTCATGCGTCCGCCGGCTCATGCGTCCGGCGGCTCATGCATCCGTCGGTTGGAAGCCGCGCAGCCGGAGGCTGTTGCCGACCACGAAGACGGAGGAGAAGGCCATGGCGGCGCCGGCGATCATCGGGTTGAGGAGTCCGGAGGCCGCGAGCGGGAGGGCGGCGACGTTGTAGGCGAAGGCCCAGAAGAGGTTGGACCTGATGGTGCCCAGGGTCTTGCGGGAGAGGCGTATCGCGTCCGCCGCAGCCCTGAGGTCGCCGCGTACCAGCGTCAGATCGCCCGCCTCGATGGCGGCGTCGGTGCCGGTGCCCATCGCAAGACCGAGGTCGGCCTGGGCGAGCGCGGCGGCGTCGTTGACGCCGTCGCCAACCATCGCCACCGAACGGCCCTCGCCCTGCAGACGCTTCACCACGTCCACCTTGTCCTGCGGCATGACCT
>NZ_JBSFMM010000276.1:0-13190 GCF_053599555.1 Streptomyces sp. NPDC000941 | reverse complement strand
CACGCCGTGACGTCGGCGTGTCGCTGTCTCATACTCACCGCAAACGCACTGCCCCTACCCCGCCTGCGTAAAGCGGACCGCGAAGCCGCCGTTCTTGGGGATGGCGATCGACAGGCGGGAGGCGGACGTCACGTCGCGCGTCTCGGTGACGATCTGGCCGTCCGCGCCGTCTTTGTAGAGCTCGGCGCGCCACTTGCCCGCGCCCAGGAAGGTCAGCGGCTCGTCCAGGGTGCGGGCGTCGCCCGAGGTGATCGCGCCGAGGTACCAGTCGTCGCCGGAGCGGCGGGCGAGGACCGCGCGGTCGCCGGGGGCGCCGTCGACGAGCTTGGTGTCGTCCCACACCGTGGGTACGGTCCGCAGGAACTTCCGGGCGAGCGGCTTGCTGTCGTACGACTCGACGCTGTCGGCGAAGTGCTGCACCCCCGACTCGTACACCACGGACAGCGCGAGTTCCGCCGCGTCGCTGGTGGGCCGTACCCCGGTGAAGGTGACGGGGGTGAAGTCCATGGAGCCGATGAGGTTACGGGTAAAGGGCAGCGTGGTGTAGTGCGCGGCCGGGAAGGGTTCGCGGCCGGGCTTGGGGCGGGTGCCCTCGGCGCCCTTGACGGCTTCGGTGCTCATCAGCTGGGGCCAGGTGCGCTCCTGGCCGCGCGGGATGGTGGCGCCGTGGAAGTTCAGCATGAACTGGTACTTCGCGCTGTCCTTGAAGACCGCGTCGTACCACCGCATCCGGTCCTGCCCGTCGGACTCCAGGAAGTCGATCTTCAGCCCGACGACGCCCCAGGACTTCCACAGTGGCATCAGCCGGTCCCGCTCGCTCTGCGCGTCGATGGTCTGCCAGCGCGCCCACAGCCAGATGCCGACGCCCTTCTCCTTGGCGTATGCGGTCAGCTCGGGCACCCAGTCGTTGCTCCAGCCGGAGTCGACGAGGACGTAGCTCCAGCCCTCCCGGGCGGCGAAGTCGACGAACTTCTTCTGCGCGGCGAGGCTGGTCGGGCTCTGCCCGTCGGACCACCAGGACCACGCGGCCTTGCCCGGTTTGATCCAGGAGGTGTCGGCGACCTTGGAGGGCGCGGCGAGGTCGGTGGGCAGGTCGCTCTCGGTGACGGTGGCCAGGTCGCCGATGACGAGGGTGCGCCAGGGCGTGGTGAGGCCGGGGGAGCTGACCTCGGCGGGGTCGGGGAGGGTCAGCTTGAAGCGGTCGGTGGTGGCGTCGAGGGTGAGGCGGGAGCCGCCGTAGGAGCTGTTGAGGTCGGCTTCCTCGACGAGCAGCCAGCTGTCGCCGATGTGGAACAGCGAGGGGTAGCCGTAGTCGCCGGCCTTGGCGTCGGCGACGGTGGTGTGGTCGTGGGCGGACTCGTAGTCCTGGCGGCCGTTGTCGTAGGGCAGCAGGAAGGAGTCGGCGGTCGGCGGGACGGCGAACTCGGTGGCCTCGCCGAGCACGGTGACGGTGTCCGTGCCGCCCTTGCCCGGCAGTACGTAGCGGTAGGCCAGCCCGTCGGCGGCGACCCGGACGACGACCTTGAGGGTCTGCCCCTGCTTGCGGAAGGTGAAGGTGGACTCGGAGGCATCGGAGGTGTGGTGGGTGCGGCGTCCGCTGACGGTCGTGTACGTCTCATGGATCCGCCGGTCGCTGCGTCCTTCGTAGCGCAGCCCGGCGCTGAAGTCGGCGTCCGCTGTGCGGATGCCGAGCGCGGAGGGGCGCAGGACGGTGGTGCGGCCGTGCTGGGCGGACAGGGTCAGCCCGCCGTCGCGGCTCAGCGTGAGCTGCCCGCTGACCTGGCCTTGTCCGGTCAGCCGCCAGCTGTGGTCATCGGCTTTCGCGTCGGCCTGCGCCCGTAGTGGTACGAGGACGGCCACGGCGCAGGCGATGGCCGCCGCGGCTCTGGTGACCCTGGATCGTATGACGCGCAACGTTCCCTCCCGATGGAGTCGGCTCTGGGGGTGCGGCAGGAGTGCGGCTCGATACATCTGATCTATCCGGCGTCTTGACGCATCATTAGCCCGTTCCTACGCTCCCGTCTAGCCAAATCATCGGATCAATCTGTTTGCTGTGTTGGATGGAGCTGGTCGAAAGATGGCAGTCAGCAGACGTGGATTCCTGGGCCGGGTGGCGGCCGGCGCGGCCGCCGGGACGACGGCGGGGGCCACCCTCGCCGAACCGGCCTCGGCGGCGCCCCAGCAGGCCGTGGCCCTGCGGGGCATGCGCACGGACAAGGAGTGGGAGCGGTTCCTCGCCGGGCAGGACCTGCTCTGGAAACGGATGCCGCGCACCTGGTACGAGGGACCGTTCCTCGGCAATGGGCTGTTCGGCTCGATCGTCTACCAGGAGCCGGGCGAGAACGCCCTGCGCTTCACGGTCCACCACAGCGAGTCCCAGGACCACCGCCCCGCCGAGGGCGGCAGCGACTGGGGCGTGGCGCGGCTGCCGGTCGGCAATCTGCTGCTGCGCCCGGTCGGCGCGATGACCGGCGTCGATCTGCGCCTGGACCTGTGGAACGCCGAGGTGCGCGGCACGATCACCACCGACAAGGGCACGCTGAAGCTGCGCGCCCTGGTGCACAACGACCGGACGACGCTGCTGGCCACCGTGGAGGCGAGCGAGGGCGAGGAGGGCTTCCGGTGGGAGTACCGCCCCTCCCCCGCGATCAGCCCGCGTATCGTCCGCGAGGATCCGCCCAAGGGCTTCGAGCCGAACCCTGCCCCGGTCAGCCGCACCGAGGACGGAATCGGCATCACCGTCCAGTCGCTGGTCCCGGGCGGGCAGACGGCGAGCGCGTACAAGGAGCGCGGTACGGGCCGGGAGCGTACGTACTACCTGGCGGTCGCACACTCCTTCCCCGGCACGGACGCGGAGGGCCGGGTCCGCACCACCGTCCGCAAGGCGTCCGCGCTGCCCGTCTCCAGCCTGCTGCGCTCCCACCGCGACTGGTGGCACCGCTTCTACCGCAAGAGCTTCATCTCCCTCCCCGACGGCATGCTGCAGAGCTTCTACTGGATCCAGCTCTACAAGCTGGCCTGCGCGGCCCGTGAGCACGCCCCCGTCATGGCCACCACCGGCCCCTGGGTGGAGCCCACCCCCTGGCCCGGGGTGTGGTGGAACCTCAATGTGCAGCTGGAGTACTGGCCGGTCTACGGCTCCAACCACCTGGAGCTCGACGCGATCCCGCGCACCCTCACCGAGAACACCGATGTCCTGATCAAGGCGCTCAAGCCCGAGTACCAGGCCGATTCGGCCGGGCTGCGCCGCTCCACGGACGCGCAGTGCGAGGACAACGGCTCGATGGCGGTCCCGGGCGTCGGCGACCCGGAGGTCGGCAATCTGCCGTGGGCGCTGCACAACGTATGGCTGACCTACCGGCACTCCATGGACCGGGGTCTGCTGGAGGATGTGCTCTATCCGCTGCTGCGCCGCTCCACCAACTACTACCTGCACTTTCTCCAGGAGCAGTCGGACGGCAGGCTGCATCTGCCGAAGACCTTCTCCCCCGAGTACGGGTCGGCCCCGGACTGCAACTACGACCTGGCGCTGCTGCGCTGGAGCTGCACAACCCTGCTGGAGACCGTCGAGCTGCTGGGCAAGGACGACGAGCTGGCGCCCAAGTGGCGCGAGGTGCTGGACAAACTGGTGGACTACCCGGTGGACGAGAACGGCTTCATGATCGGCACCGGGGTGCCGTTCGCGAAGTCGCACCGGCACTACTCCCATATGCTCTCCGTCTACCCCCTCTACCTGGTCAACTGGGACCAGAAGGAGAGCCGCGACCTGATCGCGCGCTCGCTGGAGCACTGGATCAGCTTCGAGGGCGCGCTGCGCGGCTACAGCTTCTCGGGCGCGGCCTCGATCTCCACCCAGATGGGCCGGGGCGATGACGCGCTGAAGTATCTGCGCGAGCTGGTGGCGCGGTTCATCCAGCCCAATACGCACTACTACGAGGCGGGCCCGGTCATCGAGACCCCGCTGTCGGGCGCGCAGTCCATCCACGACATGCTCTGCCAGAGCTGGGGCGACACCATCCGCTTCTTCCCGGGCGTGCCGGGCGAGTGGCGGGACGTGACGCTGCACGACTTCCGCACCCAGGGCGCGTTCCTGGTCAGCGGGGTGCGCAAGGGCGGTACGACGCGCTGGGTGCGGGTGCGCAGCCTGGCCGGGGAGCCGTGCCGGGTCCGGCACTCGATCGGCGGGCGGATCACCGTGGCCGGGGTCGGCGGGCCCGCGCCGAAGTGGCGCGAGGTGGCCGACGGCGTGATCGAGCTGGACCTGGACCGGGACGAGGAGGCGGTGGTGTATCCGGCGGGGTCGCGGCCGGACTTCGAGATCGCGCCGGTGAAGGTCACCACGCCCGCCGAGCGCTGGGGGCTGCCGGCGCTGCCGGAGACGGGCGCGGCCACCCCGGTGGATCTGGTCGGCCACTTCGACAACGACGCCATCACCACCGAGATGTACTACGGGGACGGCGACTTCGACGGCACCGGCCGGACGTATCCGATGGCTCAGCTGCCGCAGACCGGGCAGACGGAGGACGACGGGATCACCTTCTCGTTCACCAACGGCAGCGAGGGCTCCAACAACAACGTCATCGCGGCCGGCCAGAAGATCTCCGTACCGGCGGGCGCCTACGCCAGGCTGCATGTGCTGGGCTCGGGCGATACGGCGGATGTGACGGTGCCCGCCGAGCTCGGTTACGCGGACGGCTCGACCGCGAAGGTGAACGTCGCGCTCACGGCCTGGCTGTCGGGCCCGAAGTACGGCGAGACGGAGGCGGTGCGCACCAGCCAGATCCACACCCGTACCGGCCCGCTGGGCACCAAGGCGGCGATCTTCCACCAGAAGGTGGAGCTGGACCCGGCCAAGGAGCTGGCCACCGTGACCCTGGGCGCCCCCTCGGGGACCGCGAGGGCGCATGTCTTCGCGCTCACGCTGGAGAAGACCGGCTGACCCCACGCAATCACACACCGAACGCGACGGCCGTCCCATCCGGGGCGGCCGTCGCCGCTTATGCGTGCGCTCAAGTCGCCGCTCATGCGTGCACTCAAGATGACAAATGAGAGAAATTGTTGGCACGCAGTGTCTTGCGACCTGGCACAGGGTGCCATACGGTGATGTTGTCCGAGCGGACGACGCGCAGCACGAACAACGGCGCGCCGACTGTCCCCGCAAGCCGCTTTGCGCGCCCGGACCGCCTGCGTCACCAGGCACCCTCCGCGCTACCCGCGCGCTGCTCAGCACCACCTCCGCCGAACCGACGGCACCAGCAGCACAGCACCCGTCAATGAGCCCAGCGATCCCTCAAGCGTCCCCCGACGCTTCGCCGGAGGCACCGATGAACGAAATCCTGGACGCGATCCTGGCGTCGACAGCGCCCGACCACGGCTCCCCCGCCCTGGGGCCCGCGGACTTCGCCGCCCTGCCCGTCCCCGAGTCGTACCGCGCGGTGACCGTGCACAAGGACGAGGCCGAGATGTTCACCGGCCAGACCACCAAGGAGAAGGACCCCCGGAAGTCCCTGCACGTCGACGAGGTGCCGGTGCCCGAACTCGGCCCCGGCGAGGCCCTGGTGGCCGTCATGGCCTCCTCGGTCAACTACAACTCCGTGTGGACCTCGATCTTCGAGCCACTGCCCACCTTCGGGTTCCTGGAGCGGTACGGCAGGCTCTCCCCGCTCGCCAAGCGGCACGATCTGCCGTACCACATCATCGGCTCCGACCTCGCGGGCGTCGTGCTGCGCACCGGTCCTGGCGTCAACATCTGGCAGCCCGGCGACGAGGTCGTCGCACACTGTCTGTCCGTCGAGCTGGAGTCCGCGGACGGCCACAACGACACCATGCTCGACCCCGAGCAGCGCATCTGGGGCTTCGAGACCAACTTCGGCGGCCTCGCCGAGCTCGCGCTCGTCAAGTCCAACCAGCTCATGCCCAAGCCCACCCATCTGAGCTGGGAGGAGGCCGCCGCCCCCGGCCTGGTCAACTCGACCGCGTACCGGCAGCTGGTCTCCCGTAACGGCGCCGGGATGAAGCAGGGCGACAACGTGCTGATCTGGGGCGCCAGCGGCGGCCTCGGCAGCTACGCCACCCAGTTCGCCCTCGCCGGCGGCGCCACCCCGATCTGTGTGGTCTCCTCGCCCCGCAAGGCCGAGATCTGCCGGGCCATGGGCGCCGAGGCGATCATCGACCGCAGCGCCGAGGACTACAAGTTCTGGAAGGACGAGCACACCCAGGACCCGAAGGAGTGGAAGCGCCTCGGCAAGCGCATCCGCGAGCTGACCGGCGGCGAGGACGTGGACATCGTCTTCGAGCACCCCGGCCGGGAGACCTTCGGCGCGAGCGTGTACGTCACCCGCAAGGGCGGCACCATCGTCACCTGCGCGTCCACGTCCGGCTACACCCACGAGTACGACAACCGCTACCTGTGGATGTCGCTCAAGCGCATCGTCGGCTCCCACTTCGCCAACTACCGCGAGGCCTGGGAGGCCAACCGGCTGATCGCCAAGGGCAAGATCCATCCCACCCTCTCCAAGGTCTACCCCCTGGAGGAGACCGGCCAGGCCGCCCACGACGTCCACCGCAACGTCCACCAGGGCAAGGTCGGCGTGCTGTGCCTCGCCCCCCAGGAGGGCCTGGGCGTGCGCGACCCGGAGCTGCGCGAACGCCACATCGACGCCATCAACATCTTCCGGGACGCCGCATGACGCCCCGCGAAGAGCGGAGGGAACGGCGGGGGCAGAAGGACCGGCCCTGGCTGATGCGGACCTACGCCGGGCACTCCTCCGCCGAGGCCTCCAACGACCTGTACCGGCGCAACCTCGCCAAGGGCCAGACCGGCCTGTCCGTCGCCTTCGATCTGCCCACCCAGACCGGCTACGACCCGGACCACATCCTGGCCCGCGGCGAGGTGGGCCGGGTCGGCGTCCCGGTCTGCCACCTCGGGGACATGCGCCGGCTGTTCCAGGACATCCCGCTGGAGCGGATGAACACGTCCATGACCATCAATGCCACCGCCATGTGGCTGCTGGCGCTGTACCAGGTGGTCGCGGAGGAGCAGGGCGCCGACGTGGCCGCGCTGCAGGGCACCACGCAGAACGACATCGTCAAGGAGTACCTGTCGCGCGGGACGCATGTCTTCCCGCCCGGGCCGAGCCTGCGGCTGACCACCGACATGATCGCGTACACGGTCGGCGCCATCCCCAAGTGGAACCCGATCAACATCTGCAGCTACCACCTCCAGGAGGCCGGGGCCACCCCGGTGCAGGAGATCGCCTACGCGATGTCCACCGCGATCGCCGTGCTCGACGCCGTACGGGCCTCCGGGCAGGTGCCCCAGGAGCGCTTCGGCGATGTGGTGGCCCGTATCTCCTTCTTTGTGAACGCGGGCGTCCGGTTCATCGAGGAGATGTGCAAGATGCGCGCCTTCGGCCGTATCTGGGACCGGATCACCCTGGAGCGCTACGGCGTCCAGGACCCCAGGCACCGCCGCTTCCGCTACGGCGTCCAGGTCAACTCCCTCGGGCTGACCGAGGCCCAGCCGGAGAACAACATCCAGCGCATCGTGCTGGAGATGCTGGCGGTCACCCTCTCCAAGGACGCCCGCGCCCGCGCCGTACAGCTCCCGGCCTGGAACGAGGCGCTGGGGCTGCCGCGCCCCTGGGACCAGCAGTGGTCGCTGCGCATCCAGCAGGTCCTCGCCCATGAGAGCGATCTGCTGGAGTACGACGACATCTTCGCCGGCTCGCACGTCATCGAGGCCGAGGTGAACGCGCTCACCGAGGCCGCGCTGGCCGAGATCGACCGGATCCAGGAGATGGGCGGGGCCATGGCCGCCGTCGAGTCCGGCTATCTCAAGGCGCAGCTGGTCGCCTCGCACGCCGAGCGCAGGGCGCGGATCGAGGCGGGCGAGGAGAAGATCGTCGGCGTCAACTGCTACGAGTCCACCGAGCCCAATCCGCTCACCGCCGATCTGGACACCGCGATCATGACGGTGGACCCTTCGAGCGAGGCGCGGGTGGTCCGTGCGCTGGTCGCCTGGCGCGACCGGCGCGAGGAGGGCCGGGCCCAGGACGCCCTGGCCGCGCTCAAGAAGGCCGCGGCGGGCAGCGACAACCTGATGGGCCCGACCCTGGAGTGCGCCCGCGCGGGCGTCACCACGGGCGAGTGGTCCTGGGCGCTGCGGGATGTGTTCGGCGAGTTCCGCGCCCCGACCGGGGTCGGCGGGGCGCCCGTGGCGGTCGCCGCCGAGGCGGGCACCCCGCTCGCCGCCGTACGGGCCAAGGCCGCCGCGACCGCCGCCGGCCTCGGCGTCGGCAAGCTGCGGCTGCTGGTCGGCAAGCCCGGGCTGGACGGGCACAGCAACGGCGCCGAGCAGATCGCCGTACGGGCCAGGGACGCCGGTTTCGAGGTGATCTACCAGGGGATCAGGCTCACCCCCGAGCAGATCGTCTCGGCGGCCGTCGCCGAGGACGTGCACTGCGTCGGTCTTTCCATTCTCTCCGGTTCGCACGCCGAGCTGGTGCCGGACGTACTGGCCCGGCTGCGCGCGGCCGGGGCGTCCGACATCCCGGTGATCGTCGGCGGGATCATCCCGGCCGCGGACGCGTCGGCGCTGCGCGAGGCCGGAGTGGCTGCCGTCTTCACCCCGAAGGACTTCGGTATCACAGAGATCATCGGCCGTATCGTCGACGAGATCCGCACCGCGAACCACCTCGACCCCCTGGAGGTCCCCGCATGACCGCGCACCAGTCGCCCGTGAACCGTCTGCGTCCGCGCCGCTCCTGCCTCGCCGTTCCCGGCAGCAACCCGCGCTTCCTGGAGAAGGCGCAGGGCCTGGCCGCCGACCAGGTCTTCCTGGACCTGGAGGACGCATGCGCACCGCTGGCCAAGCCCGGGGCGCGGCACACCATCGTCAAGTACCTCAACGAGGGCGACTGGACGGGCAAGACCCGGGTGGTGCGCGTCAACGACTGGACCACCGAGTGGACGTACCGCGACGTGGTGACGGTGGTGGAGGGCGCGGGCCCCAACCTCGACTGCATCATGCTGCCGAAGGTGCAGAACGCCGAGCAGATCGTCGCGCTCGATCTGCTGCTGACGCAGATCGAGAAGACGATGGGGTTCGAGGTCGGCCGGATCGGCATCGAGGCGCAGATCGAGAACGCCCAGGGCCTGAACAACGTCAACGCGATCGCGCAGGCCTCCCCGCGCATCGAGACGATCATCTTCGGCCCGGCCGACTTCATGGCCTCGATCAATATGAAGTCGCTGGTCGTGGGCGAGCAGCCGCCCGGCTACCCGGCCGACGCCTATCACTACATCCTCATGAAGATCCTGATGGCCGCCCGCGCCAACGACCTCCAGGCGATCGACGGACCGTATCTCCAGATCAAGAACGTGGACGGCTTCCGCGAGGTCGCGGGCCGCGCCGCCGCGCTCGGCTTCGACGGCAAATGGGTGCTGCACCCGGGCCAGGTCGAGGCCGCCAACGAGGTCTTCTCCCCTTCGCAGGAGGACTACGACCACGCCGAGCTGATCCTGGACGCGTACGAGTACTACACGTCCGAGGCGGGCGGCAAGAAGGGCTCGGCGATGCTCGGCGACGAGATGATCGACGAGGCCAGCCGCAAGATGGCGCTGGTGATCGCCGGCAAGGGCCGGGCCGCCGGGATGGCCCGTACGTCCCGCTTCGAGACCCCGGAGGCGTGAGCGCCATGCAGTTCGGCCGCACCTATGAGGAGTTCTCGGTGGGCGATGTCTACCGGCACTGGCCGGGGAAGACCGTCACCGAGTACGACGACCACCTCTTCTGTCTGCTCACCATGAACCACCACCCGCTCCACCTGGACGCCAACTACGCCGAGAAGACGACGGACTTCGGCAAGAACGTGGTGGTCGGGAACTACATCTACTCGCTGCTGCTGGGGATGTCCGTCCCCGACGTCTCCGGCAAGGCCATCGCCAATCTGGAGGTCGAGTCGCTGCGCCATGTCGCGCCCACCTTCCACGGCGACACGATCTACGGCGAGACGACGGTGCTCGGCAAGACCCCGTCGAAGTCCAAGCCCGACCGGGGCGTGGTCCATGTGGAGACCAAGGGCTACAAGCAGGACGGCACGCTCGTCTGCGTCTTCCGGCGCAAGGTGATGGTGCCGACGGCGACGTACATCAAGGAGCGGGGCGGCGAGCAGCCCGGCCGGCCCCAGCTGGGAGAGGACTGAGATGAGCCGCCTCGCGCAGACCGACGGCCTGACGGACGTCCAGCAGGAGATCCTGGCGACCGTCAGGGACTTCGTCGACAAAGAGATCCTGCCGGTCGCCACCGAACTGGAGCACCGCGACGAGTACCCGGCCCAGATCGTCGAGGGCCTGAAGGAGCTCGGCGTCTTCGGGCTGATGATCCCCGAGGAGTACGGGGGGCTCGGCGAGTCGCTGCTGACCTACGCGCTGTGCGTGGAGGAGATCGCCCGCGGCTGGATGAGCGTGTCCGGCATCATCAACACCCACTTCATCGTCGCGTACATGCTTAAGCAGCACGGCACCCAGGAGCAGAAGGAGTACTTCCTGCCCAAGATGGCGCTGGGCGAGATCCGCGGCGCCTTCTCGATGTCGGAGCCGGGCCTGGGCTCGGATGTGTCCGCGATCAGCACGAAGGGCGTCCGGGACGGCGACGACTATCTGCTCACCGGCCAGAAGATGTGGCTGACCAACGGCGGCACCTCCACGGTGGTGGCGGTGCTGTGCCGTACGGATGAGCCGGGCGCGGCGGATGGCGACGTCCCTCCGCACAAGTCCATGACCACCTTCCTGGTGGAGAAGGAGCCGGGCTTCGGCGAGGTCCGCCCCGGGCTCACCATCCCCGGCAAGATCGAGAAGATGGGCTACAAGGGCGTCGACACCACCGAACTCATCCTGGACGGACTGCGCATTCCGGCGGATCGCGTCCTCGGCGGCACGACCGGACGCGGTTTTTACCAAATGATGGACGGAGTGGAGGTCGGGCGGGTCAATGTGGCCGCCCGTGGCTGCGGTGTGGCGCGCCGCGCCTTCGAGCTCGGCGTTGCATATGCACAGCAGCGGCACACCTTCGGCAAACCCATCGCGCAACATCAGGCCATCCAGTTCAAACTGGCCGAAATGGCCACAAAGGTCGAGGCGGCCCATGCGATGATGGTCAACGCGGCCCGTAAGAAGGACTCGGGCAGGCGCAATGACCTGGAGGCGGGGATGGCCAAGTACCTGGCCTCCGAGTACTGCAAGGAGGTCGTGGAGGACGCCTTCCGCATCCATGGCGGCTACGGCTTCTCCAAGGAGTACGAGATCGAGCGCCTGTACCGCGAAGCCCCGATGCTTCTCATCGGCGAAGGAACCGCCGAGATCCAGAAAATGATTATCGGACGACGACTGCTGGAGGAGTACCGTATCAACGGCTGAATTTACCTTTTTGGCATGGTATTGCGGTGGTGACCGCGAGAAGAAGATCACACCATGCCGGGGAGACTTCAGCCACCGACAGGCCCCGGCGCTTGCCCAGTTACCGCTCGCAACCGATACGATCCCGGAAAGCCGCCGTCCCCAGATGTTATGTTGCGGCACCCTCCGCTACGAAGGTCATCCATGCCCCACAGCCAATCCTCTGCACCTCGCGGCCGCGTCCGCCTCGCGCGCGGAGCGTCGCCGTGGCTCCTCCCGACCGTCGCCACGGCAGCGGTCAGCCTCACTCGCGCCCGCCGCTCCGGACGCTGGGCGGCGGTAGCCGTGCCCGCCACCGCTCTCGCGGCGGGCATGCTGTGGTTCTTCCGCGACCCTGAGCGAGAGATCGCTGAGGGCCGGGTCATCTCTCCGGCCGACGGCGTGGTGCAGAGCATCATGCCGTGGAAGGACGGGCGCACCCGCGTCGCCATCTTCATGAGCCCGCTGAACGTCCACGTCAACCGCGCCCCGCTGGCCGGCACCGTGACGTCCGTCGAGCACATCCCCGGCGGCTTCGTGCCCGCGTTCAACAAGGAGAGCGAGAACAACGAGCGGGTTGTCTGGCACTTCGACACCGAGCTCGGCGACATCGAGATGGTGCAGATCGCCGGCGCCGTCGCGCGGCGCATCGTGCCGTATGTGCCCCAGGGCACCAAGGTGGAGCAGGGTGAGCGGATCGGCCTGATCCGCTTCGGTTCGCGCGTCGACATCTACCTCCCCAAGGGCGTCGACGTCGCGGTCGAGGTCGGCCAGAACACCACAGCGGGGGTGACTCGCCTTGACCGTCACTGATCCCGAGACACAGGCCGCCGCCTGGGCCCCGGGGGCCGAGGTGGATGATGACATCGACGAGACGGACGACATGCCGCTGTCGACGCGCCTGTCGATAGCGGACACGCTCACCCTCGGAAACGCGACCTGTGGCTTCCTGGCGGTGTACTTCACCACCACCGGCGTCCTCATCCCGCACCTGACGGGCAGCGAGGACGGCGGCATGACCCGGCACAGCGCCGCCTCCGCGGTCATGCTGATGCTGCTCGCCTCCGTCTTCGACCTGTTCGACGGGCTCGTCGCGCGCAAGCTGCGCAGCTCGGCGATGGGCGCGGAGCTGGACAACCTCTCCGACCTGATCAGCTTCGGGCTCGCCCCCGCGTACTTCGTGGTGGTCTGGGGCATGGTCGCCGACGACGCCTACCAGCGGGTCTCGGCGGTCGCCGCGATCGTGGTACTCCTGGCGGTGGTGCTACGGCTTGCGAGATTCTCCTGCGTGACCATGCCCCACGGCGTCTTCCAGGGCATGCCGAGCCCCTTCGGCGCGCTCACGGTGGTGTCGGTCGTGCTCCTGGGCCTGCCGTTCGTCCCCACACTGCTGGCCATCGTCGGCGTCGCCTGGCTGATGGTGAGCCGCGTGGAGTACCCCAAGCCCCGCGGCCGGCTCGCGGTCGCCATGCTGAGCTGGATCGTCACCAGCATGGCCCTCCTGGCGGCCTGGGCCTTCGAGGCCCCCGGCGGCGAGCTGCTGCTCCAGACCGCCTGCGCCCTGCAGCTGGTCCTCGGCGCGGTGATCCCCCTCTTCGCCATGGCCCGCCGGGTCAACGCCTTCCGCGACAACCGCCGCGAGGCGAGGACGGCGCAGCTGCCGTAGCGCGACGATCAGGCATACGAAACGGGGTGGGGGCCGGCGGTTGGCGCGGGGCCCCCCCCGTTGCGGCGGTGTTGTTCCCTTGGGTATA
>NZ_JBSFMM010000275.1:0-13194 GCF_053599555.1 Streptomyces sp. NPDC000941 | reverse complement strand
CAGGGCCTTCGAGCCCTGCCGGTCAGCGCGCTCAGGCGCTCAGAAGTCGAACACCTGGCTCCGGACGTTGTTCTTGAGGCAGGGGTTCGGGAAGGTGTGCTCATACCAGACCCGGCGGCCCTCCCATACCCCCTCGGCGGTGACGGTGACCGGGCGCCACTCCTTCGTACAGGCTCGACCGTGCTCCGTTCTGGCCGTCAGCGTCCCGAACTCCCCATCGACCGCGCGCAGTTCGGCGCAGGCTCTGCCGGGCGTCGGGTGGGTGCCGGTCGAGGTGGGACGACAGCTCAGCGTCACCGCGCGCCGCACCGCGGCCGAGCCCGCGCCCTCCCCCTCTCCATAGCTGAGCACCAGCGCCGAGGCCGGGTACAGACTCCTCGGCTGCGCGGGCGCGGCGCTCGCCACGCCGCCTGCTCCTGTCCCCACCACGCTGCTCAAGGTCAAGGCGGCGCCCAGAGCGATCGCCCCTGCGGTTCTCCGCATTTCGAACACTCCCTTGCTCGTGGTTGCAGATACCGGACGGAGTCTTACGCGATGCATGTCAGGAATGCATGTCGATCGATCACTTCCGGTCGCAACACGTAATCATTCGGTGGCTCATTGTTGCGCGAGGAAAGCGCGTTCCCCGGGAGCACGCGGCGGCGACCTGGCCGGGACCGCACGGCGACGGTCCGCCCCCAGCCGGACCGGCTCGACCGGAATGCACCCGCAGCCGCGCCGGTCGGGGGAGCTGCGGAGGAGTGCGGCGGACCGGCGCGGCACGATCTCGTCGGGGGGTACCCGGATCACGTATGGAGCCATGGAGCCATGAAGCTTGGAGTGAGAGACATGAAGGCGATCGTCTACGACGAGTACGGCGGCCCCGAGGTGCTGCGGCTCAAGGAGATGGCGGAGCCGCACCCGGGCCCCGGGCAGGTCCGGCTGAAGGTCGTGGCCGCGGCCGTGAACCCCCTCGACTACAAGATCCGCCGTGGCTGGATGCCCCAGATGGGCCCCGCCGAGTTCCCGGCGATCCCCGGCCAGGAGGCGTCCGGGATCGTCGACGAGGTCGGCCCGGGGGTGACCGGCCTGTCCGTGGGCGACGAGGTGCTGGGCTGGACCGACACCGGGGCCTACGCCACGTACGCCCTGGCCACCGTCGTCGCCCCCAAACCGGCCGGCCTCGACTGGGAGTCCGCCGCCGCGCTCCCCGTGGCCGCCGAGACCTCGGCGCGCGTCCTCGACCTCCTCCGGCTGACGGACGGCGAGACCCTGCTGCTGCACGGGGCGGCCGGGGCGGTCGGCGGAGTCGGCGTCCAACTCGCCGTGGCCCGGGGCGCCACCGTCATCGGCACCGCCTCGCCCGCCAACCACGACTATCTGCGCTCGCTCGGCGCCATCCCCGTCGCCTACGGCGAAGGACTCGCCGACCGGGTCCGCGCCGTCGCCCCGCGCGGCGTCGACGCCGTCTACGACGCCGCCGGGCAGGGCGCCTTGCCCGTCTCCATCGAGCTGCGCGGCGGCACGACCGACCGCATCGTCACCATCGCCGACATCCAGGCCGCGGACCTCGGCGTCACCTTCTCCGGCGGCGGCGAACGCTCCGCCGAGGCCCTCGCCGACCACGCCCGCCTCGCCGCCGCAGGTCGGTTGCGGGTGCTCATCGCCCAGAGCCATCCGCTCGCCGACGCGGCCAAGGCCCACGAACAGAGCGAAACCGGCCACACCCGCGGCAAGCTCATCCTGCGGCCTTAGCGGTCCGGCCCGCTGCCCGCGCGGCTGCGGATCCTCGCCGGCGGCTACGGCCTCTCGCGGCGGGAACGAGCCGAGCGTGGCGGATGGGGGCGAGCGCTGGGACCGTATGCGGTCCTGGCCGGCGGCCCGCCGCGGGGCGTTCACGGCCGCGCTACTGACCTGACCTGCCCTTGGCCTGACCTGGGCCGGTCAGGGCCCAGCCGTGGACCGGCCGTGGCCCAGTCGTGGTTCAGCCGTGGACCGGCCGCGGCCTAGCCGTCGAGCGGGCCGCTCAGTGCGCCGCTCTCCCGCCCCCACCCGTACGCCCGCTCGGCCCGCAGCCGCACCACCAGCCGTCCTTCGGCGACCATCGCGGCGCGGAACTCCTCCCAGTCCGGGTGCTCGCCCGCCACGGCGCGGTAGACCTCGACCAGCTCGTCGGCGGTGGCGTCGTGGGGATCGGCCGCGACCGGGGTCAGCTCGGCGTTTCCCTCGGCGACCAGGTAGGAGTAGCGGTCGCCGCTGGTGACGTAGAAGCTCGCGCGCGGATCGCGGCGCAGATTACGGGTCTTGGCGCGGCCGTCGGTGACCGAGATGCGGATGAGGCGCGCCGTGGGGTCGTAGGCGAAGGCGACGTTGGACAGCTGGGGGCGGCCGTCGCGTTTGAGGGTGACGAGCGCGCCGGTGCGCTGTTCGCGCAGCAGGCCGAGCAGGCCGGCGTCGTCGGATTCAGGGGAGTGGCCGGGGCGGTCGGTCATGGCGGTGACCTTACGCGGTCGGCTGCCGGGCCGGTATGGGCGTACCGCCATGCGCTATGGGGGTTATGGGGTTTTTATTCCCTTATGGTGAAGGGGAGGGATGTTATTCCCGCAGGTCACGCGGGAGGCGAGTCGTTTCGCACGAGTGTTCGAGAATTGGTTTAAGGTGGGGCGAGGGCTGCGCCGCGTGGCGGGCAGGGACAGCAGGGGGTGCGACAAGCAGCAGGAGGTGTGGATGCCAGGGTTCACGCATCTGCACACCGCCTCCGGGTTCTCCATGCGGTACGGAGCCGCCCACCCGGAGCGGCTGGCCCAGTGCGCCGCCGAGCGCGGCATGGACGCGATCGCGCTGACCGACCGCGACAGCCTCGCCGGGGCGGTCCGGTTCGCCAAGGCGAGCGCGGCCGCGGGGGTGCGGCCGCTCTTCGGGGTGGACCTTGCCGTGCAGGCGCGGGCCCCGGAGCCGGGGCGTACGGTCCGGCGGCGCACGCCGGTGCGCGGCGGGGCGTTCATCGATGAGTCCGCGCCCCGCGCGGTCTTCCTGGCGCGGGGCGGCGCGGGCGGCTGGGCCGCGCTGTGCGGACTGGTCTCCGCCGCCCATGCGGCAACCCATGCGGGAACCCACGCGGGCGGCGCCGGGCAGCCCCTCCTGCACTGGGCAGACCTGGAAGACGGCGCAAGCGACGGCGGCGCCACCGCCCTCGCCCCGTTGACCGTGCTCCTCGGCCCGGACTCCGACGTCGGCCGGGCCCTGGCCGCCGGGCGGCCCGACCGGGCCGAGCACCTGATCGCCCCCTGGCGTGAACTGTTCGGCGACGCGCTGCGCCTGGAGGCCGTGTGGCACGGCCGCACCGGCACCGGCCCCGGTTCGCTGCGGCTCGCCGCCCGTACCGTCGGCTTCGCCGCCGACCAGGGCGTACGGGCCGTGCTGAGCAACGCCGTACGGTACGCCGACCCGGGGCAGGGCCCGGTCGCCGACGTACTGGACGCCGCCCGCAGGCTGGTGCCGATCGATCCGCGCGACCCCGCGGCGCTCGACAGCGGTGAGCGCTGGCTCAAGGGTCCGCGGGACATGGCGCGGATCGCCGAGAAGATCGCGGAGGCCGTGGGCCGGCGGCAGGATGCCGCGCACCGGCTGCTCGAGGAGACCGAGCGCACCGCCGCCGCATGCCTCGTCGACCCCGAGGACCACATCGGCCTCGGCAGTATCCACTTCCCCGAGCCGCATCTGGTCGGGGCCGGGCACCGGAGCGCCGAGCGGGTGCTGCGCTCGCGCTGCGCCGCCGCCATGGTGCTGCGCGGCTACGACCGCGACCACGAGCGGTGGGGGCGGCTGGAGGACGAGTTGCGCACCATCGAGCGGCTGGGCTTCGCCTCGTACTTCCTCACCGTCGCCCAGGTCGTCGACGACACCCGGGCGCTCGGCATCCGGGTGGCCGCCCGTGGCTCCGGCGCCGGCTCCTTCGTCAATCACCTGCTCGGTATCGCGCACGCCGACCCCGTCGCGAACGGCCTGCTGATGGAGCGCTTCCTGTCGGTGCGGCGGGCCGCGCTGCCCGATATCGACATCGACGTGGAGTCCGCGCGCCGTCTGGAGGTCTACCGCATGATCTTCGACCGCTTCGGGGCGGAGCGGGTCGCGACCGTCTCGATGCCCGAGACCTACCGGGTGCGCCACGCCGTACGGGACGTGGGCGCGGCCCTCGGCATGGACCCGGCCGAGGTGGACCGGCTCGCCAAGTCCTTCCCGCACATCCGCGCCCGCGACGCCCGCGCGGCGCTCGCCGAACTGCCCGAGCTGAGCGCGGTCGCGGCCGAGCAGAAACGTTACGGCAGGCTCTGGGAACTGGTCGAGGCGCTGGACGGGCTGCCCCGCGGCATCGCCATGCACCCGTGCGGAGTGCTGCTCTCCGACGCCGGGCTGCGGGCCCGTACGCCCGTCGTGCCCACCAGCGGCGAGGGCTTCCCCATGTCGCAGTTCGACAAGGACGACGTCGAGGACCTGGGGCTGCTCAAGCTCGATGTCCTCGGAGTGCGGATGCAGTCCTCGATGGCGCACGCGGCCGCGGAGGTGGCGCGGGCCACGGGCCGCCCGCTGGACCTCGACGACCCCGAGGTGGTGCGGCCGAACGACCCGGCGACCTACGACCTGATCCGCTCCACCGAGACGCTGGGCTGCTTCCAGATCGAATCGCCCGGCCAGCGCGACCTCCTCGGCCGGCTGCAGCCGACCTCCTTCCACGACCTCGTGGTCGACATCTCGCTCTTCAGGCCAGGCCCGGTCGCGGCCGACATGGTGCGCCCCTTCATCGAGGCGCGGCACGGCCGCAAACCGCCGCGCTATCCGCATCCGGACCTGGAGGACGCGCTGCGCGAGACGTACGGCGTGGTCGTCTTCCATGAGCAGATCATCAAGATCCTGTCGATCATGACGGGCTGTGAACGGGACCTCGCCGACGAGGCGCGGCGCGCGCTGTCCAACCCCGAGCGGCAGGGGCGGGTGCGGGCCTGGTTCCACGCGGAGGCGGCGAACCGCGGCTACCGGCCGGAGGTGCTGGCGCGCACTTGGGAGATCGTCGAGGCGTTCGGGTCGTACGGCTTCTGCAAGGCGCACGCCGTGGCCTTCGCGGTGCCGACGTACCAGTCCGCCTGGCTCAAGGCGCACCACCCGGCGGCCTTCTACGCCGGATTGCTCACCCATGACCCTGGGATGTACCCGAAGCGGCTGCTGCTGGCGGATGCGCGGCGGCGCGGGGTGCCGATTCTGCCACTGGATGTGAACCGGTCGGGCGCGGATTATCGAATCGAACTGGTGTCTGGTGGCAGGGTGTCGGCAGCCGGGGCGGCGGATACGGGGCCCATGGGTGCCGGTTCCGCGGGCTTCGGGGTACGGCTCGCGCTGAGTGACGTGCACGGCATCAGCGAGGCCGAGACCGAGCGGATCGCGGCCGGGCAGCCGTACTCCTCGCTCCAGGACCTGTGGCGGCGCGCCCACCCCGGGCGGCCGGTCGCCGAACGGCTCGCCCAGGTCGGCGCGTTGGACGCCTTCGGCACCAGCCGCCGCGATCTGCTGCTGCAGATCACCGAACTGCACCGGCAGCAGCGGGGCGCCCGGCGTGACGGCACCGGCGAGGGCCAGCTCCCGCTGGCCGAGACCGCGCCGCCCGCCCCCGCCGGGCTGCCCGATCTGAACCCGGAGGAACGCCTCGGCGCCGAGCTCGGCATCCTCGGCATGGATGTCTCGCGCCACCTCATGGGCGACCACCGGGCCTTCCTGGAGGAGCTGGGCGCGGTCCCGGCGAAGCGGCTGCGCGATGCGCGGCACGGCGAGACCGTGCTGGTCGCCGGGGCCAAGGCCGCCACCCAGACGCCGCCGATCCGCTCGGGGCGGCGCGTCATCTTCACCACGCTCGACGACGGCACGGGGCTGGTCGACTGCGCCTTCTTCGACGACAGCCACGCCGCGTGCGCGCACACCGTCTTCCACTCCTGGCTGCTGCTGGTGCGCGGCGTGGTCCAGCGGCGCGGGCCGCGCAGCCTCAGCGTCGTCGGCTCGGCGGTCTGGAACCTCGCCGAGCTGGCCGAACTCCGGCGCGAGGGCGGCCTGGAGGCAGTCGCCGCCGAACTCGCGGGTGCGGGTGCGGGTGCGGGTGCGGGCCGGGCGGAGCCCGAGCCCGGTGCCCCCGCTGACGCGGACGCCGAAGCCGGGAGCGAGGCCGGGAGCGGGACCGGCGGCGACTCCGGGCGCCGCATCCACCTGCCCACCGGCTACGCCATGCACCCGTGGGCCGACCTCCAGCCCGCGGGTGAACAGGCCGCCACCGGCCGCAAGCTGTGGCATTCCAGCCCAGGGAGCGCGGGATGACTCCCCAACCGAGCCATGAGACCCATGAGCAACCGCATGTGCTGTACGTGCGCTTCCACTCCGCCGAGGGAACGGCGGGGACGGCCCCCGACACGCCCGGCCGAGGCCCCGGCCGAGGTCTTGGCCCTGGTCCCGGCCGTCGTGGTCCCGGCCGTCCCGGACCCGTCCTCGGCGCGGACACCTACGAGGGCCTGCTCGCCCTGCTCACCGAGGTGACCCCCGTCGTCGAGGCGGTGCCGCCCGACGCCGCGCTCGCCGATGTCGCCGGCGCGCTGCGCTACTTCGACCGGGACGCGGCCGGACTGGCGGAGATCGTACGGGTCCGGGCACTGGCCCGGTACGGCGTCGACTGCACCGTCGGCGTCGCCACCAACCCGCTGCTCGCCCGTATGGCCGCACAGGACGCCGGCACGGTACGTACCGTCCCCGACGACCCGGACGCGGTCGCCGCCTTCCTCGCAGACAAGCCCCCCACCGCCCTGCCCGGCGTCGGCCAGGCGACCGCCCGCACCCTGTGCTCGTACGGTCTCGACAGCGCCGCCCGGATCGCCGCCGTGCCGCTGCCCACCCTGCGCCGGATCCTCGGCCCGGCCACCGCCCGCCGGGTGCACGACTGGGCGCGCGGGATCGACCCCGTCCCCGTCACCCCGAACGCCCCGGCCCGCTCCATCGCCGCCGAACACCGCTTCGGCCACGACGAGCTGGACCCGGAACGCAGATGCCGCGCGCTGCTCACCCTCGCGGACCGGCTGGGCTCCCGGCTGCGCACCAGCGGACAGGTCGCCCGCGCCCTTACGCTCACCGTCCGCTACGCCGACCGCTCCACGACCACCCGCAGCCGGACCCTGGCCGAACCGACGGCCCACACCCCGGCGCTGATCGCCACCGCGTACGCCCTGCACGCCGCGCTCGGCCTGCAGCGGGCCCGGGTGCGGTCCATCGCGCTGCGCGCCGAGGGGCTGGCCGCCGCCGAACTGGCCTCCCACCAGCTGACCTTCGACCCCGCGGACGACAAGGCCCGCCGTATCGAGGCCGCAGTGGACCGGGCACGGGCCCGCTTCGGCGAGCGGGCGGTGCGCCCGGCCGGGGGATTCGACATCTGGTGACCGAAGCGCCCTTTGACGTGCCCCGGACGCCTGATGTGCCCTGGCCGCCCAGAGCATCCTGGCCGCCCTGGCCATCCGGGCCGCCTCAGCCGTAAAGCTGCTCCGCGTACTTCGGGCCGTAGTGCTCCTCCAGCGCCTCCAGGGGGACGTCCGGGGCCTCGAGCGCCTTGCATATCCGGGGCCTGGACGGCAGCTCGTCCGGGCGCCAGGTCTCCGGCTTCCAGAGCTCCGAGCGCAGAAACGCCTTGGCGCAGTGGTGGAAGACCTCTTCGATCTCGACGAGGAGAGCGAGCCGCGGGCGGTTGCGCTTGACCACCATGTCGTCGAAGAACGGGGCGTCACGCAGCAGCCGCGCCCGGCCGTTGATCCGGAGCGTGTCACTGCGCCCGGGCAGCAGATAGATCAGCCCGACGTGGGGATTGGCGAGCACATTGCGAAAGCCGTCCATCCGCTTGTTGCCGGGGCGGTCCGGGATCGCGATGGTCGTGTCGTCGAGCACGAGCGTGAACCCCGCGGGGTCGCCCTTGGGGGAGACGTCGCACCGCCCCTGGGCGTCCGAGGTGGCGATCAGACAGAACGGCGACCGGGCCAGCCACTCCCGGTCCAACTGATGCAGCGCGGGACGGGACTTGTTGGCCGCCTGCTGATTGGGCTCGCCGACCAGCTCCCGCAACTCGGCCTCGGACGAGACCTCCACCAGGTCTGTTGCGCTCATCAGAGTCCCCCCGTCGTCCTCGAGATCACGTGCTGCCGACTCTACGCCACCCCTCTGACAGGGCCGTGTTCCTGGACGTTCCGTGAGGGGTGGGTGAGGTTTTCTTCACCTGCGGACGGCTGGATGGCTTTGCTACTGGCGCGTAATTTAAGGCCGACACACCACCCCTGTGATCCGGATCGCAGAGCGCACGGTCCTGCGCAACCCTCCCCCACCAGCGAGGAGTCCATGTGATGTCGCACTGGAGGCGTATCCGCTCGCTCCGCAGGTCACTGCCCGCCCTGGCCCTGGCGGTCGCGGCGGTCACGGCGGCCATGGCGCCGGTCGCCGCGAGCGCCGCGCCCGACGAAACTGCTGCCGATCAAAGCAGCGCGACGAGCAGCGGCTGGAACGACTATTCGTGCAAGCCGTCCGCCCAGCACCCCCGCCCCGTCGTCCTGGTGCACGGCACCCTCGGCAACTCGGTCGACAACTGGCTCGGTTTCGCCCCGTACCTGGTCGACCGTGGCTACTGCGTCTTCTCCCTCGACTACGGCCAGTTGCCCGGCGTGCCCATCTTCTACGGCCTCGGCCCGATCGCCGATTCGGCGAAGCAGCTGTCCGCGTACGTCGACCGGGTGCGCACCGCCACCGGTGCCGCCAAGGTCGACATCGTCGGCCACTCCCAGGGCGGGATGATGCCCCGCTACTACCTGAAGTTCCTCGGCGGCGCGGCCAAGGTGAACGCCCTGGTCGGCCTGGCCCCCACCAACCACGGGACCACCCTGTCCGGGCTCACCAAGCTGCTCGATTACTTCCCGGGCGCGGCCGATGTGCTCGCCAAGCACACGCCCGGTCTGACCGACCAGGTGGTCGGGTCGGCGTTCCTCACCCGGCTCAACGAGGGCGGTGACACCGTCCCCGGCGTGCGCTACACCGTCATCTCCACCAAGTACGACGAGGTCGCCACGCCCTACCGCGCGCAGTTCGTCACGGGGTCCGACGTCAAGAACGTCGTGGTCCAGGACCTGTGCCCGAGCGATCTGTCGGAGCATGTCACGATCGCCATGACCGACCGGGTCGCCTTCCACGAGGCGGTCAACGCCCTCGATCCGGAACACGCCACCCCCACGACCTGCTGACGCCCCGCCCCGTCCCGCCCCATCCCGTTTCTTCGCTCAACCGCCACGGCGCCCCGGCCCTCCGGTGCGCCGTGCGCGTCTCAGGTGGGCGGCCACTGCCGCAGGGCCATGTCGGCCACCATTTGGAGGTCGTCGCGGGTGGCGCCGCCGACGGCCTGAACGGCGATGCCATTGCTCACGGTCATGAGGTATCGGGCGAGCAGGCCGGGATCGGTGCCTGCGGGCAGGTCGCCCTCGTCGACGGCCCGCTGAAACCGCTCCCGCAGGAGCGAGGTGGCGTTGTCGCGCCACGCTGCCAACGTGTCCCGGGCACCGCGACCGGGCTCGCCCGCCGCCAGAGAGCCTTGGACGCCGAGGCATCCGGCGGGAGAGTCGGGGCGGGTGGTGGCCCGAACGGAACCGGCGAGGAACGCGGTGGCCACCTGCCGGGCGGTCGGCTCCTCCAGAGCCCGAGGGGCGTATGAGGCGGGGCCGTCGGTGTAGCGCTGCAGGGCCTTCTGAAACAGGTCGTCCTTGTTGCCGAAGGCGGCGTACATGCTGGTGCGGCTGATGCCCATGGCGTTGGTCAGGTCGGTGAGGCTGGCGCCCTCGTAGCCCTGGCTCCAGAAGACCCGCATGGCCTGTTCGAGCGCCTCTTCGGCATCGAAGCCGCGTGGCCGGCCGATCGGCGCCTTCCGCTGAGTCTGCACAAATGAATCGTACCCCTCCGATACCGGGCGGTGCAGATCTCTGCCGAGGTCAAGGTAGTGAGGCAGCGGGAAGGCGGGCGAGCACTGAGGGTGTGTCGGTGCGGGTGGCGCGTATTGCGGTGAGGCCGAGCAGCGGCACCAGGCCGAGTACGACCATGATCATGCCCACCAGGGACGGCCCTGGCCGGCCAGTCGGTGCCGCCGGTCTCCACCACCCTGGCCGTACGCTTCGCGAGCGACGCGCCAACCCTCGCCTACGCGCTGTCGGCCTCGGCCTTCAACCCGGTGGCCACCGTCGTCCTGCCGATCAGAGCGCAGGCTCTCGGGCCGGGTGAGCCGATCACGGTTCCCTTGATCCCCGGGGCCGTTCGCCGCGGCGCCTGGCCCCCGATCTGGCTCCTGATCCGGCTCCCGATCCGGCTCCGGCCCTGCCGAGCGCGCCGACGAAGTCCGTGAGCAGCCGGGCGAATTCGGCGCGGTCCGCCTCCGGCCATTCGGTCATCGCCTCCGCGAACACCGACCGCCGGAACCGCCGGACCTCGTCCGTCAGGGCGCGCCCCGCCTCGGTCATGACCAGCAGGGCACGCCGCCCGTCCGCCTGATCCGCCTCCCGCCGCACCAGCCCGGCCTCGACAGCTCCCGCGACCAACTTGCTGGCGCGGGGCTGGTCGACGGCCAGGGCGGCGGCGACGCCGGAGACGGTGGCGGGCGCGCCGCTCTGCTCCGCCGCCTCGATCGCGTCCAGTACGTCGAAGGCGGCACCTCTCGCCGCCGCGCCCCTGGGGGAGTCCTTGTCGTCCGCACCGTCCCCGCCGGCGAGTCGCGCCAGTGAACGCCTGCTCTGGCTGCGCCGGATGGCGACCATGGCCCGCTCGATGTCGTCCACGGGTTCTCCGTTGTCGGCCATCGCGCCTCCATGCATAATCAAGGACAACTAGTTGCTATTTTACATGCATTGCTGGAGGCGAAGGCGATGAAGCCGATCGGATACTGGCTCAAGCACCTGGACGGCCTGATCGAGGCCGACTTCGAGCGCACTCTGAGCGACAGCGGCCTCGCCCGGCGCCACTGGCAGGTCCTGAACACCCTGTCGACGGGCCCGAAGCACCTCGGTGAACTCACCGAGGCGCTACGCCCCTTCTGGGGCGAGGGCGCGATCACGCTCGACGAGGTCCTGGGCGGTCTGGGCCGCCGGGGCTGGGTTGTCCGGGAGCGCGCCGAGGGTCCGTACGCGCTCACCCCGCTCGGCGCCGAACGCCATGCCGCGGTGGCCGAACGGATCGGGGAGGCCCGGCGGCGGATCACCGACGGGGTGTCGGACGAGGAGTACCTCGCCACGGTGGGCGTGCTCCGCCGCATGTCGGAGAACGTCGAGGGGGTGGCGCGGGCCGCGTAACGTACGAAGCTGTCGCTGATCCGCCGGAGGGCCCTTGGCGGTCTACCAGCGCGGTCACCGGCCGGGCGCCCCGCCTTCCAGGGCCTCGCGGATGCGTAGCGCGGCGCCGGGGCGGGACATGGCAAGCCCTGATACGGCCGGGCCGCCGGAGTCGAACAGCGCGAGGGCGACGGCATTGAGAATGTGCCGCGCTCGCCCTGTTGACCGCGCTCCTGCCGCTTTCCCTGGCCGCCCGCCGCGGACCCCGCTGACAGATGTCTGCCTTGAGCGGCATCGCGGCGTCGACCTGGAACGCCCCCGTCCGCAAGGCGAATTCCAGGGGGCGTTCCAGGTCGACGCCCGGACTGACGCCTACGGCTACTCGGCGATCAGCTCGACGGCGATGTTGCCCCGCGTCGCCTTCGAGTACGGGCACACCTGGTGCGCCTGCTCGACCAGGCTGCGGCCGGTCTCGCCCTCGAGCTCCTCGGGCAGCTCGACGCGCAGGGTGACCTTCAGTCCGAAGCCGCCGTCCGACTCGTCCTTGCCGATGCCGACCTCGGCGGTGACGGAGATGTCCTTGGTGTCGACCTTCGCCTGGCGGCCGACCAGCCCGAGCGCACTGGCGAAACAGGCCGCGTAGCCCGCGGCGAACAGCTGCTCGGGGTTGGTGCCCTTGCCGCTTCCGCCCAGCTCCGGGGGCATGGCCAACGCCAGGTCGAGCTGCTTGTCGGAGCTCACCGCCCGGCCGTCGCGTCCGTTGGCCGTGGCCACCGCGGTGTAGAGCGCGTCCATGAAGACCATCCCTTTCGCATCCTGCGGCGCGCCGTCGTGCGCTCCGTCATGACGGAAGTAGAGCACACAATTAAGTTGTGCACAACTAAGAGGTACCCTAGGCACATGTCACACCAGCCCGCGCCGGCCCCCGCCCCCGCCCCGGCCCCGAACCCGAACCCGACAGAGACCGCAGCCGCCGACGATCTGCTCCGCTTGGACTTGCAGGTCTGCTTCGCCCTGCACGCCGCCTCGCGCGCCTTCGGCAGCGTCTACCGGCGGGTCCTGCGCGATATCGAGCTGACCTATCCGCAGTACCTGGTGATGCTGGTGCTGTGGGAGCACGGCGAGATGCCGGTCAAGAAGCTCGGGGAGTTCCTGCGCCTGGACTCGGGTACCCTCTCGCCGCTCCTCAAGCGCCTCCAGGCGGCGGGCTTCGTCCAGCGCGAGCGCAGCCTCCACGACGAGCGCTCGGTCTCGATCCGGCTGACGGCCGAGGGCGAGGCGCTGCGGGAGCCCGCCCGGGCCGTGCCGCTCCAGATCGTCCAGGCCAGCGGCCTGGACGCGGAGGACGTGGTCGATCTGCGCGCCCGGCTGCAGCGGCTGACGGCGGCGCTCGACGCCGCGCAGGTGGACACGTTGGGCGCGGCGAACGCGTCGGGCGCCGAGAGCTGAGCCGCGGGTCACCTCCCGGGCGCGGCCGCCGGTCACCCCCGGGCGCGGTGCCGGTGGGCGACGGCCTGGAAGCAGAGCGCGGCGCCGGCCAGCACCAGCGGGATCAGCAACAGCGGCCCGGAGAGGGCGAGCACGGTGGAGACGACGGCCGCGCTGCCAACCGCCGCCCACCACAGCGGAGTTCGGCGCGGAAGCAGCGCAAGCGCCGCCAGCAGCCCCGTCAGGGTGACCGCGGCGAGACAGGTGGAGGTGGCGCGCATCAGCCGGTCGAGGTCGGCCGCGCCCGTCGCGGCCACCACCCCGACCGGGGCGCACGCGCCGGCCAGTACGGCCAGGCTGCGCCGCGGCACCTCGCCGGGCCCGCCGCCGCGGGCCAGCCACCGGGGCGCCGCGCCGTCGCGGG
>NZ_JBSFMM010000274.1:0-13270 GCF_053599555.1 Streptomyces sp. NPDC000941 | reverse complement strand
CCGCCTGCTCCCGCAACGCCACCGGTGTCTTCCCCGACACCGGCCACACCACCGGCAGACCCGACTCCTCCTCGGACTCCTCCACCGGCTCCTCGACCGGCGCCTGCTCCAAAATCACGTGCGCGTTCGTACCGCTGATACCGAACGACGACACACCCGCCCGCCGCGGCCGATCCGCCTCCGGCCATGCACGGGCCTCCGTCAGCAGCCGTACCTGCCCCGCCTCCCAGTCGACATGCGATGTCGGCTCATCCACATGCAGCGTCCGCGGCAGCACACCACGCCGCATCGCCTCCACCATCTTGATCACACCCGCCACACCCGCAGCCGCCTGCGCATGCCCGATGTTCGACTTAACCGAACCCAGCCAAAGCGGCTCCCCACCGTCACGCCCCTGCCCGTACGTCGCCAGCAGCGCCTGCGCCTCGATCGGATCACCCAGCTTCGTACCCGTCCCATGCGCCTCGACCGCGTCCACGTCGGACGCAGCCAGCCGCGCGCTGTCCAGCGCCTGCCGGATCACCCGCTCCTGCGACGGACCGTTCGGCGCGGTGAGCTGACTGCTGGTGCCGTCCTGGTTCACGGCCGAACCCCGTACCACCGCCAGCACACGATGCCCCCGCCGCCGGGCATCCGACAGCCGCTCCAGCACCAGGACACCAACACCCTCGCCCAGCCCCGTACCGTCCGCGGCGCCCGCGAACGCCTTGACGCGGCCATCGGGCGCCAGCCCCCGCTGGCGGCTGAAGTCCTGGAGCGTACTGGGGGTGGCCATGATGGTGACACCGCCTGCGAGCGCGAGACCGCATTCGCCGTTGCGCAGCGCCTGCACCGCCAGGTGCAAGGCCACCAGGGACGACGAGCACGCGGTGTCCACCGTCACCGCCGGACCCTCCAGCCCGAACACATACGACACCCGGCCCGAGGCCACACTTCCGGCGCTGCCGTTGACGACGTATCCGGCGACTCCTTCGGGGAGCTCAGCGGAGTGCAGGCGCACGCCGTAGTCGTCGTACATGACACCGGCGAACACACCGGTGTCGGTGCCGCGCACGCTCTCGGCGTCGATGCCGGCGTGCTCGAACGCCTCCCACACGCCCTCCAGCAGCAGCCGCTGCTGCGGATCCGTCGCCAGCGCCTCACGCGGACTGATCCCGAAGAACCCCGCATCGAACCCGCCCGCCTCATGCAGGAACCCGCCGCTGCGGGCGTAGCAGGTGCCGGAGCGGTCGGGGTCGGGGTCGTAGAGGGCGTCCAGGTCCCAGCCGCGATCGGCGGGGAAGGGGGAGATGGCATCCGCCTCGTCGGACAGCAGCTGCCAGAGGCCCTCGGGTGAGGTCACTCCGCCGGGCAGCCGGCAGCTCATGCCCACGATCGCGATCGGCTCCTTCCCGCGAGCCTCGGCCGCGCGCAGGTGCTCCCGCGTCTGGTGCAGTTCGGCCGTGACGCGCTTGAGGTAATCGCGGAGCTTTCCTTCGTTCGTGTTCGCCATCTGCAGCCATTCCCTCGGGGGCGGACGCGGACCGGTAGCTCGGTCGTGTCAGGAGCGGAGTGCCGGGGGCGTGCGTGGCATCAACCCGCAGCATTGGCAACATCGCCGAGCCAGCTAAGGGAGCCCTTGACGGGTCCTAAAGCCCAGCGGCCACTTAGGGAGGCTTAAGCCCAGGTCCCGACGATGGGCCGGGCAGCGCCTTCGCTGCCGCAATCCCTGTACGTCACCACCGCTGTGGGAGAGGACCGGATGGACGGCACGGACACACGGATTCTTTCGGTCGGTACGGCCCTGCCGGGACCGCTCCTCGACAATGCCGCGCTGGCCCGACGGTTCGGATTGGACGAACTCTGGGAACAGTGGATCGAAGCGTTCATCGGCGCGAGCACCCGGCATCTCGCCGTCGATCTGGAGAGTGGCGAGGTGGTCTCGTCACTCACCGATCTGGGTGAGGCCGCGGCCCGCGGCGCGCTGGAGAACGCGGGTCTTGAGCCGGGCGACGTCGATGTCATGGTGCTCGGTACCGCCATGCCCGACCAGTTGATGCCGACGACCGTGAACATGATCGCGGACCGGCTCGGGATCAACGAGGTGCCGACGTACCAGCTCCAGTCGGGCTGCACGGGTGCCGTCCAGGCGATGGACCTCGGCCGGCAGATGCTGCTCGCCGAGGGACGCCGGCACGCACTCGTCATAGGCGGCGAAGTGTGCGCCAAGCACTACGACCTGTCCGTCGACGTCAAGAAGATGGCTCCGGATGAGCTGGTGAACCTGCTGTTGTTCGGGGATGCGGCGGGAGCCGCGGTACTCACCACGGACGACATCCCGGAGACCCTGGTCGTGCGCAGGCTGCTGAACCGGCTCACCGGTCTCGGCCGGCCTCCGGGGCAGACGGTGGACTGGTTCGGTCTGATCGACCGCGGGTCGGCGCGGCAGGCGGTGAGCGAGGACTACAAGGCGATCGAGGAATCGGTGCCGGTCATGTCGGCCGAGATCCTGCGGGAGCTGCTGGACGACCTCGGCTGGGACCAGACCGACGTCGACTACCTGCTGCCGCCGCAGCTGTCGGTGAAGATGACCGGCCGGATCGTCGAGGAGCTGAACGTGCCCGGGGCGGAGGAGATCTCGTGCGTGTCGGAGATCTCCAACACCGGCAACGCGCTGCCCTTCTTCCAACTGGAGCAGCTCCTTCCGCAGATGGCCGACGGCGACCGGGCCGTCGGGATCGCTGTGGAGTCGAGCAAGTGGATCAAAGCCGGTTATGCCCTGGAGAAGGTCTGAGAGGTCGTCTGCTCCCATGACTACGTCCATCCCCGTAGCGTCATCACCCCTCCCCTCCGAGGACGCGTTCGCCACGTTCTGGGCGCTGTGTGCCGAGGACCGGGTCGTCGACGAGCTGCCGCAGGCGCTCGCCCTGCTGGCCTCGACGACCGACGCGGAGCTGGCGCGGGCCGGTCGGGTGCTCGCCGGGCTCGACTCCGACGACGTGCTGCGGGCGCATCCCGCGCTGCCGACGGTCCGCGTGGCGATCACCGGACACAGCACGCTCAACGCGCTGGTACCCGCACTGGCCGGGCAGTTGGCCCGGCACGGCCTGTGGGCTGTGCCGAGACTGTCCGACTTCGACAGCTATGTCTTCGACCTGACGGACCCTTCCAGCGGGCTGTACGCGCACGGACCCGACCTCACGTTATGTGTGCTGGATCCTCGGGTCGTGCTCGACAAACTGCCGAGCCCGTGGACGGTGCAGGACCTGTCCCATGTGCTCGACGCCGAGCTTCGGCTGCTGGAAGGCCTGGTGGCGCGGTTCGGGGACACGGCCGGTGGCGGGACGCTCGTCCTCAACACGATGCCGCTGCCGTACGCCCTGACAGCGCAGCTGGTCGACCTGAGGTCGCGGGCTCGTGCGGGTGCGGTATGGCGGGAGGCCAACGCCCGGCTGCTGCGTCTTACGGATGCCCATCCCTCACTGGTCGTGCTCGACCTCGACGCTGTGAACGACGCCGAGCGGGAGAAGTGCACGGCGGCCGACACTCGGCTGAGCCTTTACGCGAAGGCCCACCTGTCGCCCGAGACCCTGGGCTCGTACGCACGGGAAGTCGGCCATCTGGCCCGGATGATCAAGGGGCGGCTGCGCAAGTGCCTTGTCCTGGACCTCGACAACACGGTGTGGGGAGGGATCCTGGGGGACGACGGCCCCGAGGGCATCGAGGTCGCCGACACGTACCGCGGTGAGGCGTTCCGGGCCTTCCAGCGGGTGGCGCGGCAGATCGCCGCGCAGGGCGTACTGCTCGCCGCGGTGAGCAAGAACGACCTGGAGCCCGTGCGCGAGGTGCTGCGCGACCATCCCGGTATGACCCTGCGCGAGGACGACTTTGTGCGGGTGGTCGCCAACTGGCGGCCGAAGCACGAGAACCTGCGCCAACTGGCGGCGGACCTCAACATCGGTGTCGACAGTTTCGTCTTCGTGGACGACAGCCCCTACGAGCGCGGTTTGGTGCGCCGGGAGCTCCCGGAGGTGGCGGTTGTCGACATCGACGACGAGCCGGCGCTGCACGGGGAGCGGCTGTTGCGGGACGGCTGGTTCACCGCGCGGGAGCTGACCAGCGAGGACCGCAAGCGTCCCGAGCGCTACCGCGACGAGCTGGTGCGCCAGGACTTCCTCAACGACTTCGACTCGCTCGACGACTACCTGCGCGAGCTGGGTGTCACCGTACGGCTCAGCGCGGTCGAGGAGCGGGACGTGCCCCGGATCTCGCAGATCACGTTGCGCACCAACCAGTTCAACATGACGGGCCACCGTCTCCAGCCGGACGACGTCCGGGAGTGGTGCGCGGATTCCGCCGCGCTGGCGCTCGCCGTCCATGCTTCGGACCGGTTCGGCGACAACGGCATCGTGGGCGCCGTCTTCCTGCGCTTCGAGGGCGACACCGCGGTGCTGCACAACTTCCTCCTCAGCTGCCGGGTGTTCTCCCGTGGCATCGAGCAGAGCTGTATGTCGGCCGTACTCCGGTACGCGAAGCGGCGCGGTGCGCGGGCGGTCACGGGGAGGTACGTGCGCACGGCCAAGAACGGGAAGGTGGCGGACTTCTACGAGCGGGCGGGATTTGTGCCGCTGGACAGGCTGGACAGGCTGGACAGGCTGGACAGGCTGGACAGGCTGGACAGGCTGGACAGGCTGGACAGGGATGAGGCTTCGGCCACGTTCTGCCACGACCTCGGCGAGATTGCCGACGCGCCGGGACACGTGGCTCTCACCGAGCACTTCGGCGACCTCCACCACGGGCACGAGGGAGACAACTGATGAAGAGCGTGGATGAGTTCGTATCGCTGGTCAACGGCGAGCTCGGTATTCCGGTGACGCGGGAGACCGTCGGAGCTCCGTTCGACGCGCTGCCGAAGTGGGACTCGGTGCTTCTGCTGTCCCTGCTCGTGCTGCTCGAGCGGGAGACTCAGCGGCGCATCGCCGTTCCCGCGGCCTTGGAGTCGACCAGCCTGCTGGATCTGTACGAGATGGCGGTCACATCGTGATTCCGCGCTTCATGGTGCCTGCGGGTGTCGACACCGCTTCCGACACGGCTTCCGACACCGCTACGGCGCCGCTGAGTCCGTATCTGACTCGGCAGCCCGATCCTGAGGCCGGGCTACTGCTGTTCTGTCTGCATCACGCGGGCGGTGCCGCGTCGTGGTTCCGTGGCTGGCAGGCCCAGTTGGGGCCCGTGGCGGACGTGGTACCCGTGCAGCTGCCGGGGCGTGAGCGACGGGTGCACGAGCCACGGGTGCGGGAGCTGGACCTCCTGGTGCCGGAGCTGGACCGGGCCCTGGACCCGTATCTGTCCGCCGCCGGATCGCAGCCGTACGCGCTGTACGGGCACAGCATGGGCGCCCTGATCGCCTATCGGCTGATCCGGCACCGTGCCGAGGCGGGCCGCTCGCTGCCGGTGATGCTGCTGGCGGGCGCGCATCCGGCGCCGCAGCAACCGCAAGGGCTGCGGGATGTGCCGGATCTGTCCGAGGGCGAGCTGGTGGAGTGGCTTGTCCGCATCGGTGGGCTGTCCCGGCAGTTGCTGTGCCATCCGGAGTGGTTGCAGTGGGCCGTGTCACTGGTCCGGGACGACCTGGCGCTGTGCGCGAGTCACCGTCCCGAGGACGCCGATCCGCTGCCGTGTCCCGTGCATGTGTTCACCGGTTCGGACGATCCACTGGTCTCCGCGGCGGAGGCGTCGGCCTGGGTCGGGCAGAGCCTGGTGTCCTGCGACGTCCACGTGTTCCCGGGCGGTCACTTCTTTCCCCGCGACGCGGGCATGGAGGAGTTCTTCGACCGCCTGTCGGGCGTCCTGTCCCACGGGGCGCTTCTCCACCACCGTTCTCTTCCCGGAAGGACCGCTCCATGAGTACGTCGAAGACGTCGGCCACACCTCAGATTCCGGCCGCACCGGACCGCACCGTGGTGATCGCCGGGGGCGGTCCGACGGGCATGATGCTCGCGCACGAACTGGGGCTCGCCGGGGTGCCGGCCGTCGTCCTGGAACGCGAGCCCCGAATCGGTGACCACTCGCACAACCTGGGGGTGCATCCGCGGGCCGTCGAGGCGTTCGAACAGCGCGGACTCCTGCCCGAGTTCGGCAGTGACTTCGAGCCGTGGCCGCGGCTGCACTTCTCCATGCTGTGGCTGGACGTACCGCGGTCCGGCGACGACTTCACGGTCATTATCGAGCAGCGCCTTCAGCAGGAGGTGCTGACCCGGCGCGCGACCGAACTCGGGGTCGAGGTGCGGCGCGGCCATGAGGTCGTGGGCGTTGAGCAGCACGAGGACGCCGTGACCGTGACGGTGCGCTCGGGCGGCGAGGGCGGCGAGGTGTACACGCTGCCGTGCCGCTATCTCGTCGGAGCGGACGGGCCGCTCAGCACCACCCGGGAGCTGGCCGAATTCGCCTGCGACGAGAGTCCGGTGTCGTACTACGGCATCTTCGGTGACGTGGAGCTGCCGGAGGGCGCGGAGGCCGGTTTCGTCACCGATGTCAACGCCCGGGGGATCTTCTGCATCTGGCCGTTCCAGGAGAACGTCATCCGGGTCATGTCGATCGAGTTCGACGCGCGGCCCGACGGTCCCGAAACGCCGGTGACGCTGGAAGAGCTGACGAGCAGCATCCGCCGGGTCACCGGCCAGGAGATGAAGTTCCACAACCTGCGCTGGGCGCACCGCTACGGCGGTACCACGCTGCATGCGCGTGACTACCGGAAGGGGAACGTGTTCCTCGCCGGTGACGCCGCGCACCGGCACTTCGTACACGCCAACCACGGGCACAACACCGGGATCCACGATGCCGTGAACCTGGGCTGGAAGCTCGGCGCCGACCTCAACGGCTGGGCGCCGCGGGGGCTGCTCGACAGCTACAGCGCCGAGCGGCACCCCGTCGGGGAGCGTGCCTGCGGGCACGGCCAGGCACAGCTGGAGATCATGCAGAGCCTGGAGCGTTCGCCGGGACTGCGCCGGCTGGTCGGCGAGCTCATCGAACTGGACGACGCCAACCGGCACTTCGTCACCCGTGTGACGAACGTCCGGTACCCGCTGGGGCCGGCCGAGACGGCTCATCCGTTGCTGGGTGCCCGCGTTCCGAAGGCTCTGCTCGGGTCCGCGGTTACCGCCGCGGGCACACATCCGCTGCATCGGGCCCGTGGGGTCCTGTTCGACCTGTCGGCGGGCGGGAATGCCGCAGCGGCCGGCGTGGTGAAGGGCTGGCAGGACCGGGTGTCCGTGGTGGCGGCAGGTCCGGTGGACGGTGTCGACGCGGCGGGGCTGCTGGTACGGCCCGACGGGTTCGTGGCCTGGGTCAGCACCGACGACGACGCAGTCGACGGGCTGACCGAGGCGCTCACGACATGGTTCGGGATTCCTGGCTGATCATCCGATGGCTCGGTCTCGGCGGGACGGGATCACACCCTCGTCCCGCCGACGAGCATGCTGGTGTCGGTCAGTACGGCCTGGTGCACATCGCGCAGGGACTGGCAGGGCTCCAGGCCGAGTTCGGCGCGGAGGGTCTCGCGGGCCCTCTGGTAGACGGCGAGCGCTTCGGCTCGCCGGTCGGAGCGGTACAGGGAGATCATCAGGTAGCGGTGGAACGCCTCGCGCAGCGGGTGGTCGGCGACCAGGGAGTAGAGGCGGCCGATGACTTCCCGATGCCATCCGAGGGCGAGGCTGGACTCGACCAGTAGCTCGATGCACCCCAGGCGGACTTCGTTCAGGCGCGACGCGTAGCCGTAGATGATCGGGCCGTCGCAGAGATCCAGCAGGGCCGGCCCCCGCCACAGCGCGAGCGCGCGTTCGAACATGTCGACGGCCTCGGCGTGGCGCCCCTGGCGGGCCCTGCGCCGCCCCTCCTCGACGAAGGTCTGGAATTCGTGTGCGTCGAATTCGTCACCGCCCAGAGTCAGCATGTATCCCTGCGGCGTGGTGACGATGGGGCTGGCGTCGCTGCCGTCCCTTTTCAATATCTTTCGCAGTTGCGATACATAGACGTGGAGTGCGGCGCTCGCCCGCCGCGGCGCCTTGTTCCCCCAGAGTTCGGCGATCAGCCGCCCCGACGGAACGGTCTCACCGAAACTGGCGAGTAGGGCCGTGAGCAGGGTCTCCACTTTTCGGGCACCAATGGTGACCTCACGCCCTTCGTCCACGATGCGGAAAGTGCCCAGGATCTCGTAGCGCATGCCATCCCCCATCTTGAGATCTTCGGGTTCACAGTCGTACGTCTTATTGTTGGCGCATGCACACGCACGAGCCAACCCCACCCCTCCCCCTACAATCTCACTCGAGAAACCCCTGAGACGCTGTTGCGCCCAGGTTTCTATGACATCAACGCCAAAGGCCCCGGTATCTCAGCAGCCGGATACCAGGGCCTTTCACATTCTGAAAAAATCAATTGACAGGTGGTCAGGCCACCTGGTTCGTGGGAAGCCGGAGCTGAGGCGGCAGTTCCTGGCGCCGTGCGATGTTCAGTTTCCGGTAGACGCGGGTCAGATGCTGTTCGACTGTGCTCACCGTTACATGCAGTTGCGAAGCGATCTCACGATTGGTGTGCCCGAAGGCCGCGAGGGAGGCCACACGCCGTTCCGACTCGCTGAGCTTGGACTGGGCATCGTCCTCTCCCTCGAATTCCACGCTGGGGCCGCGGAGCTGTTCGCACAGTTCCTTGGCACCGCACTCGTTCGCCAGCCGCCACGCGCGCTCCAGGACGGGCTCGCTCAGGCTCCGGTCGCCCATGGCCTGGTGGGCGTGGCCCAGATCCACCAGCGCCTTCGCCAGTTCGTAGATGTCACCGGACCGCTGCAGCTCCCCCACGGCACGGGTGAGCAGCCGCCGCCGCAGGGGCGGCTCGGCCGTCGATGCGCGCAGGCGCAGGATCATCCCGCGGGTGTGGGCGTTGCTGACGTCCACGGCCGCGGCCTGTTCGGTGATGAGGCGTTCGGCCTCGTTCTTCTCGCCGAGGCGCAGCCAGGTCTCGGCCGCGTCGATGCGCCAGGGGATCAGCTCCGGCCGGTCGATGCCCCACCCGGCAGCACGGCGTCCCACGCGCAGGAAGTCGTCCAGCGCGGCCTGGGCGTGTCCGATGGCGAGCAGATAGCGGCCCCTTGCGCGCAGGTACCCGAAGCCATCGACGGTACGGTGCACGCGTTCGGGCAGGCTCTGGCTCAGATACCGGGACGCGTCCTCGTACCGGCCGGTGGCCGTGGCGGCGAGGACCCGGCAGGCGATGGGGCCGGCCACGTAAGCGCTGTCCGCCCCCGGGGGTACGTCGGCCAGGGCCTCGGCGGCTTCTTCCTCGGCCTCCGCGAACCGGCCCTGCAGCAGCAGCACTTCGGCGTGGACGGCGCTGACCCAGGCCCGCCATCCCGGGGCTCCGCGCCAGTTGCACTCGTCGGCCAGCGCCTCGCACCAGCGTGTCGCGGCATCGGAGCGGTCGGCGAAGGCGAGGGCCTTGACCACGTTGAGCATCCCGGGCAGCTCCATGTCGCTGAAGTAGGAGCGCGTGCTCGGGTAGCTGCCGACGACCCGAATCGCCAGTCCGGCGTCGGCGCCCCAGCCCGGCAGGGTCCACAGAGCCGTCGTCGCCAGCAGCGCGGGCTCCGCCGCGGCGTGCGCGAGGCTCATCCGGAACTCCCGCTCGGCCTCGTTCAGCGCGATCGTGGGCCGTGAGCCACGCAGCGTCGCCGCACGCCGACGGGGCGGGCGCGGTTCGGCCGGCAGGGACAGCTTGGGCACTTCGGCCTCCAGGCCGACCTTCGGCCGGGCCTCGCTGCTGATCACGGCCTCGCTCAGCCAGCCCGCGGTAAGCGCGCTCTCGGTGACATAGCCCCGGGAGCGCACCATACGGGCGAGGCTCTCCAGCGACAGCACCGACAGTTGGTGCCGCCGCGCGGCGGCGAGAGCCTGGTCGAGGAACGGTTCGGCCGCCGTGGGATTAACCCGGTGGACCACTTCGGCGAGCCGGACCCGGATCTCGGCGCGGCGCAGGTCGTCGCCGCACATGTCAACCGCCGCTTCCAGGTAGCCGACGGCATGCTCGGCCCGGTCCGCGCCGAGGGCGCTCTCCGCGGCCTCTACGAGGACTTGCAGGCCCCAAGGGTGGCGGATGCTGCCGCAGGCCGCCACGTGGTCCGCGACGACGGAGACACACTCCCCCTCGTCGTGCAGGAGTTCCGCGGCGCGCTGGTGGAGTTCGGCCAGGCGGTCGGCCGCGAGACCCTCGTACACGGCCGTCCGGACGGCGACGTGCCGGTACGAGCTGTCGGTGACCAGGCCCGCGGCGCGCAGGCAGGCCACACCCCGCTCGGCGGCATGCCGGTCGATGCCCAGCATCCGGCCGGCCCGGCGCACGGAGGCGCCCGATTCGAGCACTGCGAACGCCGCGGCGATGTCCGTGACTTCGGGTCCGCTCTCGACGAGGCACGTTTGCAACGCCTGAGTGAACAGCCCGCCCGGGTGCAGCCCCGATGAGGCATCGATATCCTCCGTGGCCCCTTCCCGGCTGCGCTCCTCGGTCACGGCCCGCAGCAACAGAGGGTTCCCGCCGGTCAGCGCGCACATCTCGTCCACCGCACGGCGCGACGAGGCAGCCGCGCACCTGCCGTCCAGCAGGCGTGCCACGCCGTCCCGGCTCAGGGGGCCTACGGACAGTCGGGCGAAGGCGGGCTGACGCAGCAGCTCCGCCTCGAACAGGCTGTCTCTCGGCTTCTGGTGCAGCGCGATCGTCAGCAGGAAGGAGAGTCGTGAGCCGCGTGAACGGCGCACCAGGTACTTGAGGAACTGCAGGGACACTTCATCGACGTGATGCAGGTCGTCTACCGCGATGACAACGGGCCGCCTTTGGGCCAGTTCACTGAGATCGACGAACGCGCTGTGCATCACACGGGACCAGAAAGGATCGTCGATGCGGAAATCCGTGCCATCGACCGCCGCGTGGTCGGCAGCCGAATCCACGAGCCTGCAGAGCCGGTCGCGGATATCATGGTGAATATCGGCCCCGCCTAACTGACGTAATATTCCGGCGAACAACTTGCGTTCCTGGTACGAACCAGAGGCTTCGAGGACGAAAGCCTCATGGTGCACCGCCTGCTCGATACCGAAATGCAGCAATTCGCTTTTTCCGCAACCGACGGGGCCCTCAATCAGCACGACCGAGTTTCGGGAAGACTCCGAGTCGAAGAACGCCGCTCTCAAGGCACGTACTTCGGCCTCGCGTTCAATCAGCAACTTGAACACCCCTCCGCGATACGAGTCCATGGACACGCCCACGAGGGCTACCGGTGGCCCGGACCGCCCTCAGGCAACCTACCATGAAATTGTGGCAGAGGCTGCCAACTCTTGGCACAACGTGATCGCCGAACAGCAAGGCATCCCGTAACCCTGAGTGAGAAATGCGGAATTCCTGCTTTCCATCAACGCTGAGGGCACCGCCCGCCGACACGGCCCTGCACCCGGGCGCTCCTCCCTCGGCTTTAGGCGCCGCCAAGGAACTCTTTGGGGCGCCGACGGACCCTGCTCGGGTCAGCCGGACGCATCTGCCGGATCAAGGGCCGCCGCGGTCAAGCGTTGCGGTCACGTCTTCCTCATCACAAGGGCGGTTGAGCGTGAACTCCAGTGTGCCCGGGCTCCCCACGACCTCTGCCGCAGAGGCCATCCGAGACCCACGTGAGCGAGCCATCGCTGTCATCGGCATGTCATGCCGACTGCCGCAGGCTCGAGGGCTGGACGCCTACTGGCAGCTGTTGTGCTCCGGGACGAGCGCGGTCACGGAAACGCCCCCCACTCGGTGGGATGCCTCGTCACTCCACGACAGCGACTTCAGCGCACCCGGCAAGGTGACCACCCGGTACGGCGGCTACCTCGACGACGGCGATGTCCGCGGGTTCGACGCCGACTTCTTCGGCATCAGCCCCCGCGAGGCGCAGGCCATGGACCCGCAGCAGCGCATGCTGCTCGAACTGGCCTGGGAGGCCCTGGAGAACGCACGGGTCGTCCCTGAGCGCCTCGGCACCACCGCCACCGGGGTGTTCGTGGGCGCCATGTGGGACGACTACACCACCCTGCTGCGCGACAACGGCCTGGAAGCCATCTCCCGACACAGCCTCATCGGCACCCAGCGCAGCATTCTCGCCAATCGCATCTCCTACCACCTGGGCCTCACCGGCCCCAGCCTCACCGTCGACAGCGGGCAGTCCTCCAGCCTCGTCGCTGTGCACCTGGCCGTCGAGAGCCTGCGACGCGGCGAGTCCTCCCTCGCCATAGCCGCGGGCATCACCCTCAACCTCGTGCCCGAGAGCACCGTGACGGCGGGCAAGCTCGGCGGCCTCTCCCCCGACGGCCGCTGCTACACCTTCGACGCCCGCGCCAACGGCTACATTCGTGGCGAGGGCTGCGGCGTGGTCGTGCTCAAGCCCCTCGCCCAAGCGCTGGCCGACGGCGATCCGATCCACTGCGTGATCCGCGGTTCCGCCGTCAACAACGACGGCGGCGGCGCGAGCATCGCCACCCCGCGCGCCGAGGCCCAGGAGCGCGTTCTGCGACTCGCCTACGCCGATGCTCAGCTCCCCGCCGACCACGTGCAGTACGTAGAGCTCCACGGCACCGGCACCCCCGTCGGCGACCCGGTCGAAGCGGCCGCGCTCGGCGCCGCCCTCGGCACCGAGCGCGATGCCGACAACCCCATCCACGTCGGCTCCGTCAAGACCAACATCGGCCACCTGGAGAGCGCGGCAGGGATCGCCGGGCTGGTCAAGACCGCCCTCAGCATCAAGCACCGCACCCTGCCGCCGAGCCTCAACTTCGAGTCCCCCAATCCCCAGATCCCGCTCGACGAGCTGCGGCTTCGCGTGCAGACGGAGACCGGTCCCTGGCCGCACCCCGACCGGCCCCTGATCGCCGGAGTCTCGTCGTGGGGGATGGGCGGTACGAACGCCCATGTCATCCTCGAGGAGGCGCCGGTCGGGGAGCCGGTGGAGGAGGCCGAGGAGGAGTCTGGTCTGCCGGTGGTGTGGCCGGTGTCGGCGAAGACTGCGGCCGCGTTGCGCGAGCAGGCCGCCCGGCTGGCCACGCACATCCGCCACACCGGGCAGGAGGAGGTGGACGCGGCGGCGGTGGCTCACACCCTCACCCACGGCCGGACCCACTTCGAGCAGCGGGCCGCCGTCGTGGGCGGCTCGGTGACCGAACTCCTCGCGGGCCTGGACGCACTGGCCACAGACCAGCCCCACGCCACCCTGGTCACCGGACAGGTCACC
>NZ_JBSFMM010000273.1:0-13375 GCF_053599555.1 Streptomyces sp. NPDC000941 | reverse complement strand
GCCTCGAAGGGCAGCCCGCCGACGCCCAGCGGCGGCCCGGCCGGCACCTGGACGGGGCTCACCGTGCCGTCGGGGGCCACCAGGACCGGCGGCGGGCCTCCCGTACGGCCTGGCGGCGCGCCTCGGCGTGGGCGGGCGAGTCGGGGCGCAGGGCCCAGGAGGGGCCGATGACCTGGGTGAGTTCCAGGTCGGCGAGGCGGGTGCTGAGCTCGCCGAGCGCGGTGAAGTCGGCGATGGTGGCGGAGAGGTGGACGCGGCCGTGGTAGGCGTGTATGCGCTCGTGACGGCCCTTGGCGGTGAGCTGCGGGGTGATGGCGAAGGCGCCGGTCTCCAGCTTCTCGACCGCCTCGCCGTATGACTTCACGAGGTCGAGGACCTGGGCGTTGCGGCGGGTGAGGTCTTCGAGGGCGGTGCGGCGGTCGCTGCCGCGTGCGCTGACGGTGATGCCGAGGCGGGCGATCTCGGGGTCGACTTCGAGGCGGGCCTCGCCGCGGACCGCGACGCGCGGGGTTTCGGGGGTGCCGTAGGGCAGGGCGGTCGTGGACTGCGGGGAGGTGTGGTCCATGGGGTGGCTGCTCCTTGCGGGCGGGTGAGAGATGCGGTTCTTGGGATGGTGGTGCGGTTCTTGGGATGGTGGTGCGGTTCTTGGGATGGTTGTTGCCGTGGGCCCTGTTGTTCAGGCCGGTGTCCGTGAGCCGGTCGCAGCCGCCTCGTCAGGCCGGTGTCTGGACCCTGCCCTGGGCGGGCCGTGTCTGGTGCAGCGACAGGGCGATGTCCACGAGCGGGACCCGGGGCAGTTCGGCGACGCGGTCGAGTTCGATCCAGGCGGCCTGGTCGGTGGAGCCGTTGATCTCGTTGCGCAGCTGCCCGCCGACGATATGCGCGGTGTAGACGACGCGCAGGCCGTGGAAGTCCGCGTCGCGGCCGCGGCGGCGGGCGTAGCGGTGGTGGACGGAGTCGATGCCGAGGAGGTCGTCTATCTCGACGGTGTAGCCGGTCTCCTCCTCGACCTCGCGGATGGCGGCGTCGTACGGGTCTTCGCCGTGCCGGATGCCGCCGCCGGGCATCGTCCACTGTTTGCTGTCGGGGCCCACCCATCGGGCGAGGAGGATTCTGCCGTCCTGGATGCAGACGGCGTAGGCGGCGACTCGGAGTTGTCTGTTGGCCATCACCCAAGGATGGCCTGGGTGTCGGATGATCGAAAGCTGTCGCGCTGTTCGGGGAGGTGTCCGGCGGCGCTGCCGGGCTGGGTGGGCTGGAGGCCGAAGGTGGTGAAGGCGGTGCGAAGCGGGAGGGGGTAGACGGGTTCGGTGGTCAGTGAGTTGAGGATGACGGCGGAGCGCCAGGCGGCGAGGCCGAGGTCGGGGGCGCCGACGCCGTGGGCGTGGCGCTGGGCGTTCTGGATGTAGACGGGGCCCTTGACGATGGGGTCGAGGACGATGCGGTGGTGTTCGTCGATGCGGGGGCGCTCGCGGGCGTCGCGGCGGATGTAGGGGTCGAGGGCGGCGATGATGGTGTCGATGCGCCGTTCGCGGTAGCCGGTGGCGAGGACGACGGCTTCGGTGGTGTGGCGGCTGCGGGCGCCCTGTTGGGCGTGTTCGAGGTGGAGTTCGAGGCGGGCGGCGGCGGTGCGGCCGGCGGTGCGGACGGTGACGCCGGGGGTGAGGACGGTGTCGGGCCAGCCGCCGTGCCGGGTGCGGCGGTAGAGCTCGTCGTGGATGTCCGTCATGGTGTCGTGGGCGATGCCCTTGTAGAGCTGCCATTGGCGGGGCACCAGTTGGTCGCGTACGCATTCGGGCAGGGCGTGGAAGTAGCGGGCGTAGTCGGGGGTGAAGTGTTCGAGGCCGAGCTTGCTGTATTCCATGGGGGCGAAGGCGGGGGTGCGGGTGAGCCAGTGGAGTCCTTCGGCGCCCGGGGGCCGGTTGCGGAGCAGGTCGAGGAAGACCTCGGCGCCGGACTGGCCGGAGCCGACGACGGTGACATGGCCAGTGGCCAGCAGCGCTTCGCGGTGTTCGAGGTAGTCGGCGGAGTGGATGACGGGTACGCCGGGGGTGTCGACGAGGGGGCACAGGGGCGCGGGGACGTGGGGTTCGGTGCCGACGCCGAGGACCAGGGCGCGGGCGTAGCTGCGGCCCATGTGGCGGGCCTCGCCGGTGGCGTCGAGTTCGGTGAAGTCGAGTTCGAAGAGGAGGTGGTCGTGGTTCCAGCGGACGGCGTCGATCTGGTGGCCGAAGTGGAGGCCGGGGAGGTGGCGGCTGACCCAGCGGCAGTAGGCGTCGTATTCGGCGCGTTCGATGTGGAAGCGCTCGGCGTTGTAGAAGGGGAAGAGCCGTTCGTGGGCCTTGAGGTAGTTCAGGAAGGTCCAGGGGCTGGTGGGGTTGGCGAGGGTGACGAGGTCGGCGAGGAAGGGGACCTGGACCTTGGCGCCGTCGATGAGGAGGCCGGGGTGCCAGTGGAAGGCGGGGCGCTGTTCGTAGAAGGCGGTGCGCAGGCAGGGGATGCCGTGGGCGAGGGCGGCCAGGGAGAGGTTGAACGGTCCGATGCCGATGCCGGCGAGGTCCAGGGGCTGTTCGGGTCCGGCGGTAGCGGGGGTGCCGGGGGTGGGGGGTTGGGCGGTGCTCATGGGGTGCTGCCTTCCACGAGTGCGACCAGCGCCCGCAGGTCGCTGGGCTGGGTGTGCGGGTTGAGGACGGTGGCCTTGAGCCAGAGCCCTTCGCAGGTGGTGGCGCGGCCGAGGACGGCCCGGCCCTCGCGCAGGAGACGGCGTCGTACGGCGGCGACGGCGGCCGGGTCGGCTCCGGCGGGCCGGAAGAGGACGGTGCTGATGGCGGGGCGGGCGTAGAGGTCGAGGCCGGGGCGGGAGTCGATGAGGTCGGCGAGGTGCTGGGCGGCGGCGCAGGCTCGATCGACCAGGTCGCCGAGGCCGCGGCGACCGAGGGCGCGCAGGGTGACGGCGATTTTGAGGATGTCGGGGCGGCGGGTGGTGCGCAGGGAGCGGCCGAGGAGGTCGGGGATGCCCGCGGCGGTGTCGTCGTGGGCGTTGAGGTAGTCGGCGCGGTGGGCGAGCGGGGCGAGGACGGCGCTGTCGGGGACGGCGAGGAGGCCGGCCGCGGCGGGCTGCCAGCCGAGTTTGTGCAGGTCGAGGGCGGTGGTACGGGCCCGGTCGAGGCCGTGGAGCCGGGTGCGGAGGGTGTCGCTGAACAGGAGCGGCCCGCCGTACGCGGCGTCGATGTGGAGGGTGGCCGCATGGCGGTCGCAGAGGTCGGCGATGGGCGGCAGGGGGTCGATGGCGCCGGTGTCGGTGGTGCCCGCGGTGGCGACGACGAGTACGGGGTGGGGTGGGCCGGGCAGTTCGGCGAGGGTGTCGTGGAGGCGGGCCGGGTCGAGGACGCCGGTGGGGGTGGGGATGGTGAGGGGCGCGGGGAGGTCGAGGAGCCAGGCGGCGCGGTGGACGCTGTGGTGGGCGTTGGCGCCGCAGACGATCCGCAGGGGGGTGGTGGCGCCCGCGGTGCGGGCGGCCTCGCGGGCGAGCAGCAGGGCGAGTTGGTTGGCCTCGGTGCCGCCGGTGGTGGCGAGGGCGTCGGGGTTCGGGCGGTGGGGGTGGACGAGCCGGGCGAGGGCGCGGCAGGTGAGCGTTTCGAGTTCGCCGGCGGCGGGGGCCTGGTCCCAGGAGTCGAGGGACGGGTTGAGGGCGCTGGCGGCGAGGTCGGCGGCGGCCGCGACGGCGAGGGGCGGGCAGTGCAGATGGGCGGTGCAGTGTGGTTCGGCGGGGTCGGCGGCGCCCGCGGCGAGGGCCCGGACGAGGGTGTGCAGGGCCTGGTGGGCGCCGGTGCCGACGGTGGGGAGGACGGGTTCGGCCACGGCCCGTACGCGACGGGCGACGGCCCTCGGGCCGCCGGGCGGGAGCGGGCCGCCGCGGTCGGCGGCGCCGGTGGCGAGGGCGTCGAGGACGGTGTCGAGCATCGGGCGGAGCGCGCGCGGGCCTTCGGTACCACCGGCCAGGAGGCGGGCGGTCGCGGAAGCGGGCACAGGCATGGGTGTGCCCCTCGTCTCGAGGTCGGGCAGGGGAGCGGTCCTGGCGATGTCTCAAAAGCGGCGCCGGGCCGCCCGGGGGCGGGTCTCACGGCCTCGGTGAGCGGACCGGGGGCGCGGGACAGGCGAAACATCTGGACTCGGGGCCTAAAGTACTTTGCGCACAAGCGGTTCGGCCTGTCGTCGCGACAGATCCACTCGTACGTGGTAGTGCCGGTGCGTGAATTGATCGCGGCGGCCTGCCTGATGACGTACACACGGCGCGGCGGCGTGATGAAGCGCGGGTCCGGCTTCCGTAGGATGCCCGGGAGAGACGTCGAGCGGGCCAGGGGGCGACGTGGACCGGCAGCCGGACGACAGTGGCCTGACCGAAGAGCTCATCGCCTCGATGATGGCCGCCTCGCGGCTCCTGGTGGCGATCTCCGCGCGGGCGCTCGCCTCGATCGACGAGACGCTGACGGCGACGCAGCTGCGCGCCCTGGTGGTGCTGGACAGCTGTGGCCCCGCGAAGCTGGCGGCACTGGCATCCGGGCTCGGGGTCAACCCGTCCACCGCCCTGCGGACGGTGGACCGGCTGCAGTCGCTGGGCCTGGTGGACCGGCGGGTGAATCCGGACAGCCGCCGGGAGGTGGTGCTGCGGGTGACCGACCGGGGCGCGGAGGTGGTGGCGCGGGTGTTGGAGTACCGGCGCGCCGAGATCTCCGTCCTGGTGGAGCGGCTGCCCGCCGAGGCGCGGGCCGGTCTTGCGCGTGGTCTGCGGGCGCTGAACGCGGTCGCGGAGGAGCCGGATCTGCGTGCGGCGGGCCCGTCCGGGGCCGGGCCCGCCCGGGTCAGTGATGTGCTCGCCGCCGCTTCCGGGGAGGTGTGTCCGCGCCGTCCGGCCCGGTGAGCGCCGGGTGGCGGTACGGCCGGGCCGGGGTGCGGGAGCGGTAGACGACGTACGGCCTGACCAGGTAGCCGAGGGGGGCGGCGAAGGCGTGGACGAGCCGGCTGAAGGGCCACAGCGCGAACAGCGCCAGGCCCAGCAGGGCGTGCAGCCGGTAGACGAGGGGCGCGTGGGACATGGCCGGGACATTGGGGTCGAGGGTGAACAGGCTGCGGAACCAGACGGATACGCCCTGCCGGTAGTCGTAGGCGTCGTCGCCCACACCCGTGGCGGTCGCGGTGAGCCCGGCCAGCAGGACGGCGGCGAGCACGGGGTAGACGGCCCGGTCGCTTCGGCTGGTCGCCGCCCGTACGGCGGGCACCCGCAGCCGCCGGTAGAGCAGCAGCGCCAGGCCGGCGGCGGTGGCCAGGCCCGCGGTGCCGCCGACGAGCAGCGCGTTGGCGTGGTAGAGGCCTTCGCTGACGCGCAGCCGCTCGGTCAGCGATTCGGGGATGATCAGGCCGACGACATGGCCCGCGGCGACGAACAGCAGCCCGAAGTGGAAGAGCGGGCCGCCGATGCTCAGCAGGCGGTGTTCGTGCAGTTGGCTTGAGCGGGTGGTGAAGCCGAAGCGGTCGTAGTGGTAGCGCCAGGCGGCGCCCGCGACGAAGAGGACGAGCACGAGGTAGGGCAGCACACCCCACAGGGCGATGTTGAGGTGGTTCATCGGCCAGTTCCTCCCGGAAGATGGCCGGCGCGCTCGGGGGCGGCGGCGGAGAAAGGAGCCAGCCCGACCGCTTCGGCGGGCGGTCCGCCGCGGGCGAGCGCCAGGGCCGTGGCGCGGTCGGCGGGCGAGGCGCCGGGCAGGGTGTCGCAGACGGCGCGCAGCACATCGGCGTAGGGGCTGTCGTGGTCGGCCAGGGCCATCCTCAGCAGCTCGATGGCGGGGCGGTGTTCGCTCAGCAGCCGCGTCCCCGGGGCGGGGCAGCGGGCGGCGAACTCCAGGGCCAGGGGCAGATAGTCGGGCAGTTCGTCCTCGGGGGGCGCCCAGCCGTGGGCGCGGTAGCGGGCCTTCCAGTCGGCGAGCGAGCCGCCGCGGCGCCGGGTGTCGCCGTCGGTGTAGTAGGTGAGGTGCAGGGTGCGCCGCCGGCTGCGGTCGAAGGTGACGACGTAGCGGGCGGCCAGGTCGAGTACGGGGATGTCCCGTACGGCGGCGCAGAACCGCAGCAGCGGTGCGGTGCCTGGGCCGGTCAGCTCGCCGAGGGCGTCCCGTACCAGGGTCAGGCGGGCGGGCCAGTGCCGGTCGGGGTAGCCGAGGAGGAGGGCGGCGGCCTGGTGCACGGCGGGGGTCGCCGGGCTCGGCGGGGTCAGCGGACTCATGGAAGTCATCCCTGCTCTTCGGTGCGGCGCGGGAACAGTCCGCTGGGGCGTCCGCGGCCGTTCCAGTTGAGCAGGTTCAACCGGCCGGCGAGCCCCGACCCGGCATCGGCACCGGCACCGGCTCCGGTGGGGGCGGGCACCGGCGGGGCGTGGAAGTCGTCGGCGCCGGGGAAGCCGTCCGGCATCATCCCGGGCAGCCCGTCCGTATCGAGGCTGCAGGTGTCGGTGGGCCCGTCGTGGCCGGAGCCCGCGGCGTAGCCGGTGGGGATGACGTACCGCTCGTCGTACTTGGCCAGGGCGAGCAGCCGGTACATGGCCTCGATGGTCTCCTGGTCCATGCCGACCGCGCGGGCGATCGCGGGGTCCTGGTCCTCGCCGAGGTTGTTCCGCCGCATATGGCTGCGCATGGCGGCGAGCCGGCACAGGGCGGCCTCGACCGGTTCCGGGTCGCCGGCGGTGAACAGTTCGGCGAGGTACGAGACGGGGATGCGCAGGGCGTCGATGGCGCCGAAGAGGTTGGCGGGCTCCTCGCCGTCGTGGCCGGTGGCGGTGAGCGCGTCGACGACCGGGGAGAGCGGGGGGATGTACCAGACCATGGGCATGGTGCGGTATTCGGGGTGCAGCGGCAGCGCCACCTTGTACCGGGTGATCAGCGCGTGGACCGGGGAGCGGCGGGCTGCCTCGATCCAGTCGTGCGGGATGCCGGACTCCTCGGCGGCGCGGACCACTTCCGGGTCGTCGGGGTCGAGGAAGCAGCCGAGCTGGGCCTCGTACAGGTCCTTCTCGTCGAGGACTGAGGCGGCCTCGCCGACCTTGTCCGGGTCGTAGAGCAGTACGCCGAGGTAGCGCAACCGGCCCACGCAGGTCTCGGAGCAGACGGTGGGCTCGCCGGCCTCGATCCGCGGGTAGCAGAAGGTGCACTTCTCGGCCTTGCCGCTGCGGTGGTTGAAGTAGACCTTCTTGTACGGGCAGCCGCTGACGCACATCCGCCAGCCGCGGCAGCGGTCCTGGTCGACGAGGACGATGCCGTCCTCGACCCGCTTGTACATCGCGCCGGAGGGGCAGACGGCGACGCAGGAGGGGTTGAGGCAGTGTTCGCAGATGCGCGGCAGGTAGAACATGAACGCCTGCTCGTACTCCAGCCGCACCTTCTCGGTCATCTTGGCGAGTACCGGGTCGCCGGCGAGGTGTTCGGGGCCGCCGCCGAGGTCGTCGTCCCAGTTGGGGCCCCAGGTGACGGCGGTGGGGCAGCCGTCGATGAGGGAGCGGGGCGGGGCGGTGGGCAGGTCCTCGCCGAGGGGGGCGGTGGTGAGGTTGTCGTAGTCGTACGTCCAGGGCTGGTAGTAGTCGTCGAGGGAGGGGAGTTCGGGGTTGGCGAAGAGGCGGGCGAGGCGGCGGGCGCGGCCGCCGGTGCGCGGCACGAGCCGGCCGTTCTTCAGGTGCCAGCCGCCCTTCCACTTGTCCTGGTCCTCATAGCCGCGGGGATACCCCTGGCCGGGGCGGGTCTCGACGTTGTTGAACCAGACGTATTCGGTGCCGGACCGGTTGGTCCAGGTCTGTTTACAGGTGACCGAGCAGGTGTGGCAGCCGATGCACTTGTCGAGGTTCATGACCATGGCGACCTGTGCCATCACCCTGGGGCGGGACGGCTGGCGGCGGCGGGGCATGTCAGTACTCCACGTTCTGGGACCGGCGCCGGATGACGGTGATCGCGTCGCGCTGGTTGCCGGTCGGTCCGTAGTAGTTGGGCGCGAAGGAGAGCTGCGCGTAGCCGCCGATGAGGTGGGTGGGCTTGATGAGCAGCTTGGTGAGGGCGTTGTGGGTGCCGCCCCGGCCGCCGGTGGTCTCGGACTTGGGCACGTTCACCAGGCGTTCCTGTACGTGATACATGAACACGGTGCCTTCGGGCATGCGGTGGGAGACCACGGCCCTGGCGACGACGACGCCGTTGGCGTTGACCGCCTCGATCCAGTCGTTGTCGGCCACGCCGATGGACTGGGCGTCGGGGACGCTGAGCCAGATGACGGGGCCGCCGCGGGCCAGCGTCTGCATGATCAGGTTTTCCTGGTACTCGGAGTGGATGGACCACTTGGAGTGCGGGGTGACATACCGGACGGTGACGGAGCGGGCGGAGCCGTTCGTGCCGGGTGGCGGGGCCTCGCCGAGGGCGGCCATGTCCAGCGGGGGCCGGTAGACGGGCAGTTGTTCGCCGAGTTCGGCCATCCAGTCGTGGTCCAGGTAGAAGTGCTGGCGGCCGGTGAGGGTGTGCCAGGGCTTGCGGTGTTCGGTGTTGATGGTGAACGGCGCGTAGCGGCGGTCGGGGGCCTCCTTGCCCGACCATTCGAAGCTGGCGCCGACCTGCACCGGGCGGGTCTGGGTGTCGGAGAACACCACGCGGCGCTCGGCCACCGAGGCGCCCAGTTCGGTGAGGCCCGAGGCCGGGCCGCAGCGCTCCGCGAGCTGCCGGAACCCTTCGGCGGCGACCCGTCCGTTGGTGGTGCCGGAGAGGGCGAGGATCGCCTCGCACATCTTGGTGTCGGTGTCCAGCAGCGGCCGTCCCTTGGCCGCGCCGCGTACGGCGGTGCCGCAGCGGTCCGCCAGCCAGGCGGCCTCCGGCGTGGGGTCGACGCCCACGCCCTTGACCTTCATGCCCTGCTGTTCGGCGAGCGGGCCGAAGGCGGCGAGCTGGTCGGCGACGGCGGTGTAGTCGCGTTCGACGAGGGCGAAGTCCGGGAGGTTACGGCCGGGTTCGGCGCCGGTCACGGTGCCGGTCGCCGGGTCGCGCCAGTCCGGTACGGTGCCGCCGGGCTGGGCGGTCTCGCCGGGGGTGTCGTGCATCAGGGCGCAGGCCACCAGGTCGTGGGCGGTCTCCAGGCGTCCGGCGGCGAGTTCGCTGAGTTTGCGGGCGAGGCCGTGGAAGATCTCGAAGTCGGTGCGGGCCTGCCAGGGCGGGATGATCGCCGGGGTGAAGGCGTGGACGTACGGGTGCATGTCCGTGCTGGACAGGTCGTGCTTCTCGTACCAGGTGGCGGCGGGCAGCACGAGGTCGGCGAAGAGCGTGGTGGAGGTCATCCGGAAGTCCAGCGCCAGCAGCAGGTCGAGCTTTCCGCGCGGCGCCGTATCGCGCCAGGTCACGTCCGCCGGGCGGTTGCCGGGTGGTGCCTCCTCGGCGGTGGCGTTGTCGCGGGCACCGAGCAGATGGCGCAGGAAGTACTCGTTCCCCTTGGCGGAGGACCCGATGAGGTTGGCCCGCCAGACGGTCAGCACACGGGGCCAGTTCTCCGGCGCGTCCGGGTCCTCGCAGGCGAAGTCCAGCTGCCCGGTGGCCAGTTGTCCGGCGATCCACTCCCCCGCCGGCTGCCCGCTCTCCTTGGCCCGGCGGCCCAGGTCGAGGGGGTTGGCGGCGAAGGTGGGGTACGAGGGCATCCAGCCGAGCCGCATGGACTGGGCGACCAGGTCGGCGGTGTGGCGGCCGGTGAACAGGCCGCGGCCGGTGGGGGACGCCAGCGCGTCGGCGCCGTACCGTTCGTAGCGCCACTGGTCGGTGTGCAGATACCAGTACGGGGTGCCGGCCATCTGCCGGGAGGGCCGTACCCAGTCGGCGGCGGTGGCCAGCTGCTGCCAGCCGGTGAAGGGCCGCACCTTCTCCTGGCCCACGTAGTGCGCCCAGCCTCCGCCGTTGACGCCCTGGCAGCCGGTGAGGAGCAGCAGGGTGAGGAACGAGCGGTAGATGGTGTCGGAGTGGAACCAGTGGTTGGTGCCGGCGCCCATCACGATCATGCAGCGCCCGTTGCTCTTCTCGGCGGTGCCCGCGAATTCGCGGGCCGCGCGGATCACGGCGGCGGCCGGTACGGAGGTGATGGCCTCCTGCCAGGCGGGGGTGCCGGGCACCGTGGCGTCGTCGTAGCCGGTCGGCCACTGTCCCGTAAGGCCGGGGCGGCCCACCGCGTACTGGGCCATGAGCAGGTCGAAGACCGTGGTGACCAGCCGTCCGCCGAGCCGCCGTACGGGGACGGAGCGCCGTACGGTGGCGCCGGGCGTATCGAAGCGGGGCAGCTCGACCAGGGCGGTCTCGACGGCTCCGGTGGTCTGGTGGAAGGTCAGCCGGGGGGTGATGTCGCCCAGGTCCAGGTTCCAGCGGCCCTCGCCGCCCTTGCTCCACCGGTCGCCCAGGGTGCCGCCGGGGACGACCGGGCGGTCGGTCCGGGTGTCGTAGAGCACCGGCATCCAGCGCCGGGCCGCCTCGTCGGCGTGGGCGGCCAGGCCCGGGTCGGTCTCCTCCAGGTCGGCGGCGGTGAGGAACTTGCCGGGGACGCGGTGTCCGGACGGCTCCCGCCCTTCCCGCTCGACCAGGTCGACCAGGAAGGGCAGATCGGTGAAGCGCCTGACGTAGTCGGTGAAGTAGGGGACCTCGCGCTCGGCGAAGAACTCCTTGAGGATGACGTGTCCCATCGCCATGGCGACCGCGCCGTCGGTGCCGGGGTGGGGGTGCAGCCACTCGTCGGCGAACTTGGTGGCGTCCGCGTAGTCCGGGGAGACCACCACCACCTTCTGGCCCCGGTAGCGGGCCTCGGCCATCCAGTGGGCGTCGGGGGTGCGGGTGACGGGGACGTTGGAGCCCCACAGCATCAGATAGGCGGCGTCCCACCAGTCGCCCGACTCGGGGACGTCGGTCTGGTCGCCGAACACCTGGGGGGAGGCGATGGGCAGATCCGCGTACCAGTCGTAGAAGGAGATCATCGGCGCGCCGATCAGCGACATGAAGCGGGCGCCGACGGCGTGCGAGGCCATGGACATGGCGGGGATCGGGGAGAAGCCGGCGATCCGGTCCGGGCCGTATGCCTGAAGGGTGTGCACATGGGCGGCGGCCGCGATCTCCAGCGCCTCGTCCCAGGTGATGCGGACCAGCCCGCCCTTGCCGCGGGCCGACTGGTAGCGGTGGCGCTTGTCCGGGTCGCCGGTGATCTCCGCCCAGGCGGCCACCGGGTCGCCGAGCCTCGCCTTGGCCTCCCGGTAGAGCTCGACCAGTACGCCGCGGGCGTGCGGATAGCGCACCCGGGTGGGTGAGTAGGTGTACCAGGAGAAGGCGGCGCCGCGCGGGCAGCCGCGGGGCTCGTACTCCGGCCGGTCCGGGCCGACCGAGGGGTAGTCGGTCTGCTGGGTCTCCCAGGTGATCAGCCCGTCCTTGACGTACACCTTCCAGGAGCAGGAGCCGGTGCAGTTCACGCCGTGCGTGGAGCGCACCACCTTGTCGTGGGCCCAGCGCTCCCGGTACGGGGAGTCCTCCACCGCCTGGTCGGTCCGGTACACGGCCCGCAGGTCCCGGGTGGTCGGGGTGCGCCTGAGGGACGCCCCGGCCCGCAGGAGGCGCTCGGTCACCGCTGACGCGGCTGACTCGGCCGCCGATCGTGTTGTGCGACGCGCCACGGACGAACAACTCCTCTGGGTGGGGGGCCAGGTCACCTGCCGCTTCCCCCGGCGGCGGAGGTGACCTGCTTGCGTTCGCGCCACAGCATTGCTCGCGTATCAGCCACACCGTCTGACCGCTTTCAGCCATTTAGCATCACCTGAAACGCTTTTTTCTTGCACTTTGCAATGCTTGCCTCAGGCGTATGACTTGCCCACAAGGCAAAAGTTGCCGGAAGTTGACGAGGCATCAAACTGCCCTGGCTGATCGGTCCGGCGCGGCCCGCTCATCGCCCTGGCGGCGCCGTACGGCGGGCGTTGCCATCTCTTGACCTCTTTTTCTGGCCAAAACCCCGGCCGCCCAACGCGCCGAACATGACCATGGCCCATGCCCCAGAGGCAGCCCAGGCCATCACATGCCCCATGGGAACCAGCCGGTGCGGCCCCTCTGCGGTGCCCAGGGCGGCCGTGGACACGGCGTACATGCCCAGCGGGAAGACGATCGTCCACCACGTCGGCTCATAGCCGAGCGAGACCCGGTGCACCCCGTGCCGCCAGACCCCGGCGGCCAGCAGCACCGGCAGCAGACAGGTCATCCAGCCCCATATGACCAGGAGAAACCCCGCGACGACGTCCCCGGGGGGCGAGGAGTCGAGCCCCTGCGGAACGAGCCGGGCGCCGGCCAGCAGGCTGATCGCGCAGGCGCCCATCGTGATCCAGTACGGCGGCGACAGCTCCTGCGGCCGTACGCCGAGGCGTACCAGCCGGCCCGCCACCGCCGCGGCCACCACGACATAGAGCGCCAGCCCGAGGGCCCAGCCGGTCTCCTTCGCCGCCAGGGCCCGGTGGGGCTCCAGCGCGGCGCCGGCCAGCACCACGGACTGGAGGCCCACCACGCACAGAAACCAGCTGCCGTCGACATGCCGCAGCACGCCGCCGGGCCCGAGCGCGCGCACCACCCGCGCCGCGCACCACATCAGCGCCAGCCATACGGGCAGGGCCACGGCCAGCAGAATCGCCGCGGCCGGCCGCCACGGCCCGGCCGCCAGCCGGGTGGCGAGCACATCGGAGCCCGCGACGAAGGTGAAGAACCCGAACACCTTCGCCGGGTCCCTCAGCTGCGCCGCCACCTCCCGCCGGTGCCCGGTCACCCGCCCCGCCCAGGCCACCAGCAGCAGCCCGTACATCGCCAGGGCCACCGCGAGCAGCCCGTCCGACACCCATCGCGCCCCCGCGGCGCGGACCCCCTGCGAGACGATGCCGGTCGCCATCACCGGCGCGAAACCGCCGGGCCGCAGCTCCCGGTCCGCCCGCACACGTTTCATCCACATCACGCCAGGAGGCTGCCACCGGCCCGGCGCGCCGACGCGGGGGTTCCGCCGGGCGGGATCTCGATGGGGGTGTGTTCGGCCAAAGACATCCCATGATCTGGCCACGCCGTCTTGGTGATTGCTTGGCGCTACGCAGAGATACGCGATACCCACCGGGGCATCCGGCCACCCCGGCGGGTATCGCACGGCGCGAACGGGTGTCGCGAACAGGGCCGCGAACAGGTGAACGCCCCCTCGGAAGGGGGCGTGGGGTGGCGGAAGGGGGCGTGCGGCGGGGGGCGGCGCGCCGACGGGGGCGACGTCCCCGGGCGGCGACCCCGGGCGGCGACCCCGGGCAGATCGGAAGAGCGTCGGGGAGGGA
>NZ_JBSFMM010000272.1:0-13424 GCF_053599555.1 Streptomyces sp. NPDC000941 | reverse complement strand
CCGAGAGGCGGCGCCGGGGCTGAATCTCCCCGGCGCCGCCCTGTGCCACGGGCGGCCCCGACCCCCGTCCAGGGCCACCTCGCTCTTGGTCCCCCTTCACTGCCGCTGGGCGGCGGTCCGTTCGCCCAGCTCCTCAAGCACCTCGTCGACAAGCGGCTGGTGGTACACGTCGGCGACGCGCGCCAGGTGCTCATGCTCCTGGCCCGGCCCGGCGCCCGTATCGACCACCACGCTGTCAGCGCCGGGCACCGGCACGCGCCCGGCCGCTTGGTTCAGCAAACCGCGTCGGAGCGCCGCCGCTTCCATGAATGCAACAAGTTGCCAATCCCCGAGTCCCGCAGTACGCCCCTTGACACGGGCGATCTCCAGGGCCTCGGCCTCCACATGGCGCCGGACACCGCGCTGTACGTCCCGGATCTCCGCCATCTGACGGTTGGCCCGCCACTCCAGATCGGCGAACGGCCACCAGCCGGTCCAGCCATGGCGCCCTATGGGCATGGCCACTTCGGGCGCCTGGGCGGTGACCTCGCGCCACAGCGGGTTCAGCCGGCGGAGTCTGCGCCAGGCGGAGACGCGCGGCCCGAGCGCCGGGATGGCGAACCCGGCCAGGACCAGCAGGGCGGCGACCGAAGCAGTCAGCGGCGCCACGCCGTTGGACAGCCAGGGCAGGTCCCGGCCCGCCCAGGAGAAGAGAAAGCCGATCACCTTGCAGGCGCAGTACGCCAGGCCCAGCCAGCACCCGGCGGCCAGTACCCGCAGCCCCCGGGCGAGCCAGGAGCCGCGCAGGGTGGACGCGTAGCGCCGGCACAGCACCCCGAGCCCGGCCAGCCCCGAACCGAAAATGGCCAGATACAGCACCAGGAAGGTGACAACTCCCGGCGCGTCCGCGTATGCGGTGCTGAAGTCGCGGGGGTGCTCGACGGCGTCGGGGCGGCCGACGGCGAAGCCGATGACGGCGACCGACCACGCCGCGCCGACGGCGGTCACCACCGTACGGGGCCGCACCGCCGACCCGGTCCAGCGCAGCATCAGCACCAGGGCGCCGGTGGCGAACACCACCACCGAGGAGTAGAGGAAGACCATGGCCAGATTGGCCACGCCCACCAGGCGGTCGAACCAGCGGTAGACGCTCGGCGCGGACAGCAGGAACACATTCGCCACGCCGGCCGTCATGACGCAGGTCAGGCCCAGGTCGGCGTTCTGCCGGTCGCGGAACCAGGCGCGTGCCTTGTACCCGACGATCGCCCACGCGGCGGCGCCGAAGCACAGGTAGACGACGTCAAACACGCGCGCCCCCGCCCTCGCCACCGGTCCCGGTACCGCCCGTCCGCGAGCCGCGGACATGCCGCAGCGCGGGCCCGAGCGCGGCGGCGAGTTCGGCCGCCCGCCCCTCGAGCGGCAGTCCGTCGTCGGGCGAGGCCGGCACCACGCGCTCCATGAGGAGGGTGCCGAGCACCTCGGTCTCGCGCTCCGTCAGGTCGTCGTAGCAGTGGTGGCGCGCGAAGTCCGCGGTCATCCCCAACCGCCGCATGGCGGTGGTGACATCGACCGACGGCGCCCACATGCGCAGCGCGTCCTCGGTGACGGCGGGGTCCTGGTCGTGGCCGAGCAGCAGATGTCCGACCTCGTGCAGCACGATATGGGTCTGGTGCCAGGGGGACGTCCGCAGTTCGTAGAAGATCCAGAATCCGTCGTCGGTGCTCGCCGTCATACCCGAGACCACGCCGCCCAGGCTCATCGGCACCAGATGGACGGGACGGCCCACACGGCCCGCCACGAGGTCGCACAGACCCGGCAGGTCGGTCGAGGCCGGCAGTCCGAGCTCCTTGATGAGCTGCTTGCACCGCCGCCGTATCCGCCCCACTCGCATGCCCGTACCGTCCTCCTCTCCGATCCGCCGCCAGGATTGGAACAGCAGATCCTGGTCACCGTCGGCCACTGGGCGCCCCGTCGTCGGGATCCCGTGGGCTGCCCGGACCGCCCGGACCACCCGGACCGCCCGGACCGCCCGGACCGTCGGCGTCGGCCGGGTCGGGCGGGAGGTTCATCTGCTGTCGGAACTGGGAGATGATCGCGGCCAGGCTGTCCTGCACCTCCGGCGGCAGGCCCACCGAGCGCAGCGCGATTCCGCGCACCCGCTTGTCACGCATCGCGACGAGGAACCGCACCTCTTCCTCGACCCGCTCGGCCTGCGACGGGGACAGGTCCCCCAGCAGATAGCCGACGGGCACGGCGAAGAACTTGGCCAGGGCGCGCAGCACGTCCGGGCTCGGGTTGGTGCGCTTGCCGTTGCGCAGCATGGAGAGGTACTGCTCGGTCAGACCGACCCCGCCGTACTCGCCGCCGCCGCTGATGGCCTCGGCCACATGGGCGTTGGTGTAGGGCGCGCCCGGCGGGTGCATGGTGGCGAACAGGTAGTTGAGCCGCCGCGCCAGCGGGCTGCCGTCGGCCTCCGGCGACCCATGGGTCCCCACTGCCATCCGCACCCCCTCCTGCTGGTCACGGCGCATTCACTCACGGTTGGTTAAGGCGGACTCCGCCGCGCGATGCATCCTGCCACGGGCATCGGGCAGCGCACCAGTCCATCCCCGGCCGACCATGGCCGGGGCGGACTTAACCAGCAGTTGAGGAGCGCGAGCGCTGAGAGGGGCACAAAATGCGAAAGCCTTGTGCCGCCGCGCCGGGCGCGTGAGTTCAGGGGCGCTTGCCGCGTCAGTCCACGCTCTGGAGGATGTGCGGCTCGGCCAGGTCGTCCTCGTACCCGGCGAGCCGGATCGGGGCTGATCTCGCCCAGACTTCCAGGCTGCCCACCTCCGTCGGCTCCGCGAACGCGAACCGCTCGCGGTCCTTGGTCGGCGAATCGTCGCTCTGTGTCTTCTCGGGGGTCACCGCACACTCCCTAGTGTCGGCTGAACCGGATGTGTCGCCAGGTTAACGAGATCCAGAACGCCGTGCGCGTTGATTCCCAAGGAGTGGACACCCCGTCCCGGGAGCGCGGGCCGGTGGCCACCCGCCCGCGCCGCGACGCACCAGGTCACAAGGGGGTCGCGGGCGGGGACCGCCGAACGGGTGGCTCAGCTGGCGGAGCCCACGTCCTCGGCGACCGCGTCCCGCTCCAGCCGCTCCACACGGTTCTCGGCGGGGGTGTGCAGCGCAGCCTCGGCCGCCTGGGTCCGCTCGGCGTCCGCGAGCAGGGAGTGGCCGGTCGACAGGACGGCCAGACCGGCCAGGACCGCGGCCGCGCCGACGTAGAACGGCATATGCACGTCGTAGTGCTCGGCCAGCCGGCCGGCGGCGTACGGCGCCAGACCGCCGCCGATGAACCGGACGAAGCCGTAGGCGGCGGAGGCCACCGAGCGCTCGACCGGGGCGACGGTCATGACCGCCTGGGTGGTGATGGTGTTGTTCACGCCGATGAAGGCGCCGGCCAGGATCACCGCGGCGATCAGCGTCGTCCGGGACGAGGTGAACAACCCGATCACCAGGATGTCCAGGGCGAACAGCGCCAGGTTGAGGTAGAGGGCACGAGCTATGCCGAGGCGGGCCTGCAGCCGGGGCGCGACGAACACGGAGAAGATCGCGACCAGCACGCCCCAGCCGGTAAAGACATAGCCGAGCTCATGGGTGCCCAGCTCCATGGGGTACGGGGCGTAGCCGAGAACGGTGAAGAAGCCCCAGTTGTAGCAGAGCGCCATCAGGCCCATGGTGAGCAGCCCGCGGTGGCGAAGCGCCTTGAGCGGGTCGAGGAGCGAGGCGCGGCGGGCGGGGGTCGGGGTCGGCTGGACCAGGACCAGGGTGGCGATCAGCGCGATCGCCATCAGCACGGAGACGCCGAAGAAGGGCCCGCGCCAGCTGATCCCGCCCAACTCGCCGCCCAGCAGCGGGCCGACGGCGATGCCGACCCCGAGCGCGGTCTCGTAGAGGATAATCGCCCCGGCGAACCCGCCGCTCGCCGAGCCGACGATCACAGCGAGTGAGGTAGCGATAAACAGGGCGTTACCCAGGCCCCAGCCCGCACGGAAGCCGACGATGCCGCCGATACTCCCGGACGCGCCCGCGAGCGCGCTGAACACCACGATGATCGCCAGGCCCGCCACCAGGGTCCGCTTGGCGCCGATGCGGCTGGAGACGAAGCCGGTGACCAGCATGGCGACGGCGGTGACCACCAGGTAGCTGGTGAACAGCAGCGACACCTGGCTGGGCGTGGCGTGCAGCTGGCTGGACAGGGCGGGCAGGATGGGGTCGACGAGCCCGATGCCCATGAAGGAGATCACGCAGGCGAAGGCCACGGCCCATACGGCCTTCGGCTGCCGGAACGGACTCGGGGCGCTGGGATGGGCGGACAAGGTGTACTCCCGGATAGGAATGCGTTCTGTGAATGCGCTCTCGGGGGATGCGGCCGGGGGCGGCGAAACGGGGTGACGGAGCGCCATGCGCCGGGTGTGACGGGTGGGGTGACGGATCGTCACCTGGTGGGCGTGGCGGGGCGGCCGCCCGGGCCTGCCACGCTCGCCACGAGGCGCCGCAGCGCGGGCGCGGCCGAGCCGACCGCGGCGGCGAGCGTCGCCTGATCCTCGGCCGGGAGCGCGGCCAGCAGACCGGACAGGCGCGTGACACGGTCCCGGCGCCGCTCGGCGAGCAGCCGCCGCCCGGCGTCGGTGATGGACACGAGCACGGCCCGGCCGTCGTCCGGGTCGGCGACCCGGGCCATCAGCCCCTGCTTGGTCAGGCGCTGCACCAGCTGGGTCATGGCGGGCTGGCTCACTCCCTCGTCGGCGGCGAGGGCGGTCAGCCGGGTGGGGCCCTCGCGAGCCAGCCGGCCGAGGGCGGAGGCGGCGGTCATGCTGATGTCCCGCTTGCCCAGTTGGCGCACCGCGAGCACCGCCAGCTGCTCCAGGACGTCGGCGATCTCCTCGCGCCGCTCGCGGCCGACCGGATCCTCACCTGCCATAGCTGCATCACCCATGCATCCATTTGTATCACACACCTATGTAACCGAACGAGCCCTCGCACGCCGCCCGTCCGGGACCCCGGGTTAAGGTCTGCTGCGCGCCGTACGCGCGCTGATCACATCTGTGGGGGGATCGTGTCGATTTCGCGTTCCGTCAAGCCCATCGCCCTGCCCCTGGCGGGGGTCCTGGTGTCCTGGGCCGCGGTGTTCCACTGGCTGGGGTGGTCCGCGCTGTCCAGCGAGTCGAACGGAGCGTGCGGGGGCAGGCACGGCCCGTGCCCCGAAGGGCTCCCGCCGGTGCTCATCCTCGCGTTCGTCTTCACCTTCGCCGGTGCCATCGGGATGAGCATCGCCGTCGGGGCGAACAGCGGGTCGCTGGCCAAACCCTGGATGGTGTCGCTGGTCGTGGCGGGCCTGGCCGTCGGCGTGTGGCCCGGTGTGCTCGGGTACGAGTGGCTGCGCGGGCCGCACCTGGACGTGGCCTGGGAGGCGTCCCGGGACCGCCCCTCCTCCGTGCGGGCGGTCGGTGAGTGGACGCCGGGGTCGTCCACCCTCATCAGGGCGCGCAACGACGGGCTGTTCGCCTACGACACCTCGGACGGCACCCGGCGGTGGACCGTCCCGGCGCCCGAGCGGAGATCGGTGTGCACGATGAGCCGCACCACGCCGTCCTCCATCGGGCTGATAGGCCTCGGTCGGTACGAGAAGCCCTGCGACACCGTGGTCGCCGTCGATCTGTCCTCCGGCCGCACGCTGTGGACGAAGAAGATCAAGGCCGATGGCTCCGTCACCCGGCCCACCGACGCCCGACTGGTCGGCGCCGGTGACACCGCGGTGGCCCTGGAGCAGAAGGCGGTCGTCGGGCTCGGGCTGCGCGACGGTGCGGCCCGGTGGCGCAGCCCGCTGGACCGCGGCTGCCAGGCCCTGACCGTCGACGCGACGCCCGAGCGCGCCCTGGTCGTGGAGCAGTGCACCGGCACCGACGGGAAGAACACCAAGCTGCGGCTGTCCGCCCTCGACCCCCGGTCCGGCGCGCGGCAGTGGCGCAGCACACTGCCGACGGAGAGCCCCTGGGAGACGGTGTTCATGCTCTCGGCCGATCCGATCGTCGTCTATGTGAACGAGGACGACGATCGCGGAACCGACGCGGTGATCAGCTTCGACGACGAGGGACGGCGGCGGGCCGTGATCCCCCGGCTCGGGCAGGAGGACGACCTCAACTTCGAGGTCATGCAGTACGGTTTCAGCGAACCCTTCGACGCCCGGCCGGTCTTCCGGTCGGTGGTGGCCAAAGGGCTGTTCATCAGCGCTGTCGGCCCGGCGGACAAGAACGATCCCCAGCACGTCGCCGCGTATTCACTGAAGGACGGCAGACGCGTCTGGAAGACATCGCTCGGCGGGACCGTCACCGCCCTGACCCAGGAACGCACGGGAGAGCTCGATCTGCTGGCCGGTGGCGACCTGTGGCGCCTCGACCCGGCCACCGGTGAGAAGCACGGCGGGACCCCGCTGCGCGGCGCACCGCTCAGCGAAGTCCTCGCCCTGCACCGGGTGAAGAGCGGCCAGTACGTGATCGTCAACTCGAACGGGGCGAAGGACGCGCCGCCGGTGTTCGCGATCAAGTAGCCGGGGACAGCCCACCGCCCGGGGAGCGGCCTGCCGCGCCCTCAGCCCTCCCAGGGCCAGCGGGCGTTCCGGCCGGCCTCCAGGAGCGGGATCATGTGGAAGGCGTGGTCCGTCAGGCCCCCGAACGCATGGCGGTTGCCACCGCCCGAGGGCATCACCCCGGCCCGGTAGCCCGCCATGTTCCACATGTAGACCGGCACTTCGGCGGGCACCAGGTCGTCGATCTGCGTCTCGGGCATTCCGCCCCACTGGCCGTGGCAGTTCGACGGCAGCCAGCCGGGGCGGGTCTGCTCATCGGTGACGATGACGATCCGGTCGTGACCGGCGTAGTGCTTCTTGACCGCGGAGGGGATGTCGGTGCCGTTGATCCGCCCGAACTCCTCCATGAGCCGCAGCGCGCTGCCGCCCTTGGACACCTTGAGCCGCCTGCTGCTCATGCCGAACTCGACCAGCGTCGGGGCCTCGGCCCGCACCGCGAGACCCGCGCCGAACACCGCGGCCTGCTCGGCGAGCGAGATGTCCGAGGTGTTCGGGGTGGAGTATCCGTAGCCGGGGAACATCGACGGCGACCGGTCGATCAGGATCAGCGTCCGGCCGGGCAGGGACGGCACGTTGGCCAGTGAGGTGTTCAGCGCCTTCTCCAGGGCGTGGCCCCAGCGCAGCGACCGGGTGTGCTTGTACGCCGCCCAGAACCGGAACGGGAACATACGCGACCGCGCGACCTGCGCGGGGTCAGCGATACGCGCGGCCACCTGCTCGGCGACGTCGTCCGAGACACCGGCCTCGTCGAAGTTGCGCAGATTGCGCACCAACGCCATCAGGCCCATGGCCGGGATGGCCGCTTCCCAGGCCGCCTTGTCCATCGGCCCCTGAAGCCAGCCGGCCAGCCGCTCCCAGGTGAACCCCGCGCCCGCGAGCCCGCCAGGGGCGGTGACCAGCGAGGGGTCGAGCACATACGCCCGGCGGTCCGGGACCGGAAGCGCGGCGAGCTCCGCCGCGGCCCGCAGCACGGTCAGGCTCTCGGGGATCTCCGTGTCGCGGCCGTGGCGCCGGTCGAGGGCGTGCTTGAACAGATCGCCCTGCCACGGCTTGTCGTCCGCCGGGCGGGCGTGCACGAGGTTGAGCACATCGCCGAACCGGAAACCCTTGGCGGCGGTGTCGTACCTGAGCAGCGACCGCTCGTCGTAGAGGCGCCGTACCGCGTCGGCCACGCCGCGCTTGACGGGCTTGGGCAGCGCCCGGCCGTACCGGCCGGTCCAGTAGCCGAGCATCTCCCCCGGCTCGTCGGCGCGCCGCAGCACCGAGTCCACGACCTGCCGCGAGTGGCCGGGCGCCGCCGCGTCCAGGCGCGCCCTGACGTACTCGGCGGCGCCCACCAGAGACGCGGTACGCATATTGCCCCCGCGGCGCAGCCAGCCCAGCAGCCGGGCGGTCCACTCCGGGTCCTCGACGGCCAGCTTGCGCACCAGGTGGCGGTAGCGGTCGTCGCGGTCGTCGCCCTGCTCGTAGAAGGTGTCGGTGCCGACCATGTTGGACACGGCGAGGAGGAACAGCTCGCTCTTGTCGTCGCGGAGGTATCCGGTCGCGCCCTCGTGGGTGGCCGTACGCTCCCCGGTGGTGGCGATCGGCGAGACGGCCGCCCGGCGCGTGGCACGGGTGTTGAAGCGAGCCATGAAATTTCCCCCTCGTACTGGATGTCCAGGTGAAGTGGCCCCCGCCTGCGCACCTGGACGGGTTCACTGTAGCGACGACGGCCTTGGACACCGAACCGATTAACGGCCCCGGCCCCTCCCCCGTACGAGCCATCGCCACCTCCCGCCACCGGGGGAAACACAATTCGCTCCGCGCAGCGATGTGGGCCCGTACCGGCGAATGACACGTTGGTGCGCGGATCCGGTTCGGCCGCGAAGGAAAGGCGCGTATGTCGAAGACTCGTATGACGAAGAGGAACAGAGGGGTCGTGGCGTTTCTCGCCATCACCTTCGGCGGTACCTGGCTGTGGCTGTGGGTGGCGCACGGTGTCCTGGGCCTGTCGGCGCTGAACCCGCTGCTGCAGCTGCCGGGTTTCTGTATGCCGGGGATCGCGGCGATCGTCGTACGGCGGTGGGTCACCCGGGAGGGGTTCGCCGACGCGGGGCTTCGGCCACGTCTGCGGGCCGCCTGGCCGTACTATCTCGCCGCCTGGCTCGGCCCGCTCGCCCTGGCCGCGGTGACCATGGCGCTCGCGGCCGCCCTGGGCGTATGGCACCCGGACCTGTCGCCGCTCGACGAGCTCGCGCCGGGGGTGGCGAGGTGGCCGGCGCTGCTGGTCCTGATGCTCGTCGTCCCGCTGCTCACCCCGGTGTACTGGGGCGAGGAGTTCGGGTGGACCAGCTATCTCCGGCCGCGGCTTTTCGGTGGCCGCGTCCTGCCGTCCGTGGTGGCCACGAGTCTCATCTGGGCGGTGTGGCACTACCCGCTCGCCTTCATCGGCTACTCCGACTTCGAGAACGTGGCGCTCGGCCTGCTGGTCTGGACCGTGTCATTGCTGTGCCAGGAAGTCGTCCTGGCGTGGCTGTATCTGCGCAGCGGCACCGTCTGGGTGGCGAGCCTGGCGCACGCCGGGAACAACATGGTGCTCTTCCTGCTCACCGGCCAGTTGCTGAGCGACGGGGCCGACGGCCTCGGTGCGATCGCGACCATGCTCCTCACCACGGTTCCGGTGGCCGCGCTCGCCGGGTGGCTCGGGTGGCTCTCCCGCCGCCGGGCAAGGGCGTTGAACGCAGCGCCCGCGCGCCGCGTACTCCAGGGCGCGGGCGGGCCCGCCCGCCGCTAGGGCCAGGAGGGCCGTATCGGATGACCGCATATCGCACCGCCGCCGTGGCCGCCCTCCTCGGGGCGGCCCCGGTCCTGCTCATGACGCTGGCCGCCGGGCCCGCCCAGGCGCACGGCGCGCCGACGGACCCGGTCAGCCGGACGGTGGCCTGCTCCCCCGAGGGCGGCGAGAACTCCCGGTCGGCCGCGTGCCGGGCGGCCGTCGCCGCCGGTGGGGTCCCGGACGAGTGGGACAATCTGCGGGTGGCCGGGGTGGCCGGCCAGGACCGGCAGAAGGTTCCCGACGGGAAGCTGTGCAGCGGCGGGCTCGACGTGTACAAGGGGCTCGATCTGGCCCGCGCCGACTGGCCCTCGACACGGCTGACCGCCGGTGCGGACCTCACTCTCACCTACCGTTCGACCATCCCGCACACCGGGACGTTCGAGCTGTATCTCACGAAGGAGGGCTACGATCCCACGCGGCCGCTGAACTGGTCCGACCTGGACGCGAAGCCGTTCGCGACGGCCACCGACCCGGCCCTGGTCGACGACGCCTACCGCATCAAGGCCAAGCTGCCCACCGGCCGGACGGGCCGTCAGCTCCTGTTCACCATCTGGCGGAACACCGGCACGCCCGACACCTACTACTCGTGCTCCGATGTGGTGTTCGGCGGAGCCGAGGACACGGCAGGCAAAAGGGCCCCGGCCGAGGGCGGCGGGACCGACACCGCCGAACGCCCCGCCAAACCCGCTGACACACCCACCGGCACACCCACCAGCGAAAGCACCGCTGAAAACACCGCCGAAAACACCGGCACCGACACCGGTAAGGACACCGACCGCGCCGACGCCACCGAGAACACCCCGGTGACGCTGTACGCGGGTGGCGCGGCGGCGCTCGCCGTCGGTGCGGGCGTGGTCGTCACCCTGCGACGGCGGCGCCCTCGACGTCACCGGTGACGACGAGGTCGGCCCGGTGCCGGGTGCCGGCCACCACGTCGGCGTTGCGCTGGTCCGTGCCCAGGCTCCAGGCCACCGCCGCGGCGTGGTCCTTGCCGAACCGCTCGTGGCGGGCGACGAGCCGGTGCAGCCGCTCGGGCTCGTCCAGCTCGCAGTACCAGACCTCGTCGAGCTGCGGCCGCACCCGGGCCCAGTCCCCCTCGTCGTACAGCAGGTAGTTGCCCTCGGTGATGACCAGCCGGGCAGTGCGCGGTACGGGGATGCTGCCCGCGATCGGCTGCTCCAGCTCTCGTTCGAAGCCCGGCGCGTACACCACGTCGTCCTCGTCCTCGTGCAGCCGGCGCAGCAGCGCGGCGTAGCCCGCCGCGTCGAAGGTGTCCGGGGCGCCCTTGCGGTCGCGGCGGCCCAGGCGGTCGAGCTCGATATCGGCGAGGTGGAAGCCGTCCATCGGCACATGGGCGACCCAGCCGCCCACACCCTCTCCGTCCCCCTCGGCCGAGCCGTCGCGCAGCGCGGTCAGCAACTGCTCGGCAAGGGTGGACTTGCCGGCCCCGGGGCTTCCGGTGATCCCGAGAACGGCGCGCCGCCCGGGCTGCACCAGGGCGCGGGCGCGGGCCGCGAGCTCCTCGATCGTCATCGGCGTCATGGGTGTCATCGACCGCGGCCGCTCACGGCGAGCTGGTTGGTGATGAAGGTGTGGGCGTGGCGGGCCAGGTCCTCGCCGTCGGACCACAGGTCGCGCCAGACGGCGAGGTCGTTGGACAGGCCCTGGGCGACCACGGCGGAGGAGAAGGACTCGAAGGTGATCGGCCCGCGGTAGCCGATATCGGCGAGCGCGTGGAAGAAGGCCGTGAAGTCCAGGTGTCCGGAGCCGAGGTAGCCGCGGTGGTTCTCGCCGATGTGGACGTAGCCGAGCCGGTCGCCGACCTCGTGCACCGGCCGGATGAGATCGTCCTCTTCGATGTTCATGTGGTAAGTGTCCAGGTGGATCAGGACGTTGTCCGCACCGATGTCGTCGGCCAGCGCGAGGGCGTCGCGGGCGGTGTTGATGACGTTGGTCTCGTAGCGGTTGCAGATCTCCAGGCCCAGCGTCATGCCGAGGCCGGCCGCCTCCTGGGCGAGCCGCCCCAGCACGGTGACGGCGTTGCGCCGGCCGGCCGCGGTGAGGGGGCCCGGGTACTTGCCGAGCGCGCTGTAGAGCGCGCCGGTGAAGTGTGTTCCGCCCAGGCCGTGGGTGACGGCAAGGGAGCTGTGCAGCAGGCGCTCACCGCGCTCGACCACGGCAAGGTCATCGCTGGAGACATCGGCGTCGAAGGCGAGGCCGCGGGAGCAGGCGACCCGCAGTCCGGCGTCCTCCAGCTGGCGGCGCGCCGCGGGGACATCCAGCGAGTCCGAGTCGTGCAGCGAGAGTTCGAGGAGGTCGAAGCCGGTGGCCTTGGTCTTGTCGATGGCGTACGTGAGCGATTCGGGCGAGGTGTCGCCCGCCCACACGAGGGCGTGCACGCCGATCGGGTTGGCCTGGGTCACGGTGGTCATGAGCGGTGTTCCTTTGTGTGGCTGGTCGATGACTGGCTAGGCGGCCTGCGCGCCGGTGATGAGCGCGACGATCTCCTCGCCCGTGGTCTCGGCGGTCCGGCGGCCCGCGACGCAGCGGCCGGACCGCATCACCCAGACCTGGTCGCTGAGCCGCATGACCTGCGCGAAGTTATGGCTGATGAGCAGCACCGCGTGGCCGTCGTCGCGCAGCTTGAGGATGAGCTCTTCGACGCGCGCGGTCTCCTGGACGCCGAGGGCCGCCGTGGGCTCGTCCATGATGACCAGCTGCGAGCTGAATCCGGCCGCCCGGCAGATGGACACGGCCTGGCGCTGGCCGCCGGACAGCCGCCGCACCCGCGAGGTGACCGCCGGCACGTTGACCGCGAGGGTGGAGACCATCTCCTGTGCGCGGCTCTGCATGGCCTTGCGGTCGAGGAAGGACACCGGCCCGATGCGGCGGACGATCTCGCGGTTGAGGAACAGGTTCTGCCAGACGGTGAGGTCTTCGACCAGCGCGAGGTTCTGGTGGACGGTCTCGATGCCGGCCTCGCGGGCGTCCTCCGGCGAGCCGAAGTCGACCTGCGCCCCATCGAAGAGGATGCGGCCGCTGTCAGGGCGGTGGATTCCGGACACGCACCGTACGAGGGTGGACTTGCCCGCGCCGTTGTCGCCGACCAGCGCGGTGATCTCACCGCGGCGCAGGCTGACGGACACCTCGACGAGGGCCCGTACGCTGCCGAAGGACAGCGAGACGTCCTCGCAGCGCAGCAGCTCGTCCGAGGCGGTGGCCGCGGTCTGGGGCTCGGACTTGACGGTCGTCATCGCTGAAACCTCATCAGGAAGGCCGCGAGCACCACGACGATGCCGACGGACAGCGGCTGGTAGAACTGGGAGACGCCGAGCAGGGTCAGTCCGTTGACCAGCGCGGTCAGCAGCAGTGCGCCGATGACCGGGCCGATGACGGTGGCCCGGCCGCCGAACAGGCTGACCCCGCCGAGGACCACGGCGGCGACCGAGTTCAGCAGGAAGGACGTGTTGGCGGCGGGTTCGGCGGCCCCGACCCGCGCGACCAGCAGGATGGAGGCGAGCCCGGCGAGGAGTCCGGCGACGGCGTACACCGCGATCTTGATGCGTGCGGTGCTGATGCCCATCGCGGTGGCCGATTCGGGCGATCCGCCGGTGGCCAGCAGATGGGTGCCGAACCGGGTGTGGAAGAGCACCACATGGGCCACGATGGCGACGGCCGCGGCGATGATGAACATCCAGCCCAGGATCCCGATGCCGTTGGTGGACAGCTTCAGCAGAGCCGGTTCGATGACGGTCACGGGCTTGCCGTTGGAGACGATGAGGGCGAGCCCCGAGGCCGCCGACAGCATGCCGAGCGTGACGATGAAGTCGGTGATCTTGCCGCGGGCCACCGCGAAGCCGTTGAGCAGTCCGGCGAGGGTCGAGGCGGCCACGGCGACGGCGCAGGAGGCCGCGAGCCCCCAGCCGGCCGAGTACGCCTGGCCGAAGCCGACCGCGCCCAGGGTCATGACGGAGGCGATGGACAGGTCGA
>NZ_JBSFMM010000271.1:0-13475 GCF_053599555.1 Streptomyces sp. NPDC000941 | reverse complement strand
CGGTCTGCTGCGGGTGCGCGGGGCGCTCTCCGACGCGGATCCGTCCGACGCCGGACGGCTGGCCGACTCGCTGCTGGGCGATCTGAGCCGGCGCGCCGGGCTCGAGGTGAAGATCACCCGGGAGTTCAGTGATGTCGTGGACAAGGGCGAGGTCATCAAGACCGACCCGGGCGGCGGTAAGCAGATCCGCAACACCGGCACGGTGACGATCCACGTCTCCGACGGGCCGCCGCGCACACAGGTCCCCAATGTCGTGGGCATGCCGCGCAAGGAGGCGGAGCAGCAGATCTCGGACGCGAATCTGTCCGTCGGCGAGGTGACCGAGACCTTCAGCGACGAGACGCCGCAGGGCGTGGTGCTCAGCACCGACCCGAAGGCCGGCACCACCCGCCGGCCGAACACCCGCGTGGGGATCGAGGTCAGCAGGGGCCCCAAGATCGAGATCCCCGATGTGATCGGCGAGTCCGAGGACGACGCCCGGGACGAGCTGACCGAGGCGGGATTCACCGTGGAGATCGCGTCGGAGCGGGTCTTCTCCGACGAGGACAAGGGCTCGGTCGCGGACCAGTCCCCGGTCTCGGGCAATGGCGCTGTGGGCGCCAAGGGCGACAAGGTGACGCTGACCCTGTCCAAGGGCCAGGAGATGATCGAGGTGCCGGACGTCACGGGCCTGTCCGAGGACGACGCCAAGCAGACCCTGGAGGCGGCGGGCTTCGAGGTCGACGTGGACAAGCCGCTGCTGTTCCCCGGCGACACGGTCACCGACCAGTCGGTGGAGGGCGGGGACGAGGCACCCAAGGGCAGCTCCATCACGATCAAGTTCAAGGGCGTCTTCTAAAGGGCGTCTTCCGAGCGGGCCTTGAGGGGATGTCCCCCGGGCCCCCGGGCCCGGCGCACGTCCGCCGGGCCCGTACTGGCACCCTGGCCTCGTGAGTACGTCCAAGAACCGCGCCCGCGCCCGCAATCCGGTCGGCGGCCATATCCGCGTGGCCGGCGGCCTGGCCACCATCGGCCTGCCGTACGCCCGCGACATCGGCGCCGAGACCGTCCAGGTCTTCGTCGCCAATCCGCGCGGCTGGGCCACCCCGAACGGTGTGGCGGCGCAGGACGAGAAGTTCCGCGCGGCGTGTGCCGACGAGTCGATCAAGGCGTACGTCCACGCCCCCTACTTGATCAACTTCGGCTCGCACAGCGCCGAGACGGCCGAGCGGTCGGTCGACTCGCTGCGCCACTCACTGCGGCGGGGCCGCGCCATCGGTGCGCTGGGGGTCGTCGTCCACACGGGCTCCGCCACCGGCGGCCGGCCGCGGCCGAAAGCGATCGCCCAGGTGCGGGAGCGCGTCCTGCCGCTGCTCGACGAGCTCACCCACGACGACGGCCCCTCTCTGCTGCTGGAGCCGACGGCCGGCCAGGGCTCCTCGCTGTGTTCGCTGGTCGAGGACCTGGGCCCGTACTTCGACGCGCTGGACCGCCACCCCAAGCTGGGCGTCTGCCTCGACACCTGCCATGTCTTCGCCGCCGGTCACGATCTGGCGGCCCCGGGCGGGATGAAGAAGACGCTCGACGAGCTGGTCGCGGTCACGGGCAAAGGGCGGCTGAAACTGATCCATGCCAATGACTCCAAGGACGTCGTCGGGGCCCATAAGGACCGCCACGAGAACATCGGCACGGGCCATATCGGCGCCGATCCGTTCCGGGAGCTGTTCCGGCATCCGGCGACGAAGGGGGTGCCGCTGGTGATCGAGACTCCGGGCGGCAAGGAGGGGCATGCGACGGATGTGGCGCGGCTCAAGGAGCTCCGCGACGGCTGACGCCGACAGGCATCAGGAAGGCATCGGGAAGGCATCGGGAATACCCCAGTGGGGTATCTGGTTCACCGAAGGAAACGACGGCAGGAACACCATCACCCACCGGAGAGCCCCGATGGAGCAGCACGACGTCCACGCCGGACATGAGCACCACCAGCACAACGACACCGACCACACAGGTCACACCGGCCACGCCGCACATGCCGGGCACACCGGGCACGCCCCGGCGAGCTGGGCCATGGCCGCCCAGGCCACGCTGCACTGCCTCACCGGCTGCGCCATCGGCGAGATCCTGGGCATGGCCATCGGCACCGCGCTCGGCTGGCACAACGCCCCGACCATGATCCTGGCGATCGTGCTCGCCTTCTTCTTCGGCTATTCGCTCACCATGCGCGGCGTGCTGCGCGCCGGTCTCGACCTGCGTACGGCCCTCCGGGTCGCGCTCGCCGCGGACACCGTCTCGATCCTCGTGATGGAGCTCGCCGACAACGCGACCATCCTGGTCTTCCCGGGGGCGATGGACGCGACGCTGGCCGACGCGCTGTTCTGGGTCAGCCTCGCACTGTCCTTCGTGGTCGCCTTCGCCGTGACCACCCCGGTCAACCGGTGGATGATCGGCCGCGGCAAGGGCCACGCCGTGGTGCACCAGTACCACTGACGCTTCAATGAGGCACTGCTACAGCTCCGGGCCGTCCCCCGGATGCTCCTGGTAGGAGTAGCGCTGCTCCTCCCACGGGTCGCCGATGTTGTGATAGCCGCGTTCTTCCCAGAAGCCACGGCGGTCGGCGGTCATGTACTCCACACCTCGGACCCATTTGGGCCCCTTCCAGGCATAGAGATGGGGGACGATCAGCCGGACCGGAAATCCGTGCTCGGCCGTCAGCAGCTCGCCGTCCTTGTGCGTGGCGAAGATGGTCTTCTCGGCGGCGAAATCCGCGAGCCGCAGATTCGAGCTGAAGCCGTACTCCGCCCACACCATCACATGCGTGACCTCGGGAGCGGGCGGCGCGAGTTCCACGATCCGACGCGCCGCCACGCCGCCCCATTCCGCGCCCAGCATGCTGAATTTCGTCACGCAGTGCAGATCGGCCACGACGGTGGAGTACGGCAGCGCCGAGAACTCGTCGTGCGTCCAGACGTGCTTTTCCCCGTCGGCGGTGGCACCGAAGACCCGGAACTCCCAGCGGTCCGGCTTGAACTTGGGGACCGGCCCATAGTGCGTAACCGGCCAACCGCGCTGCAGCCGCTGCCCCGGGGGCAGCTGTCCGGGCTCCCCCTCGCGGCTTTCCGACTGACCCATGGACTCCATGGTGTCAGACCTTTGAGGGTGGTCGTGACCAGGGCCGCAGCTATCCGGGCAACTCGTACTAAGCGTGCACTTACTGGACGCTCTCGACGGGGCGGTGCGACGATGCGCACAACCCGCCATCCCGTTCGGATTGGAAGGAGCCCCTTCGATGCAGGGCGACCCCGAGGTCCTCGAGTTTCTCAACGAACAGCTGACCGGTGAGCTGACCGCGATCAATCAGTACTTCCTGCATTCGAAGATGCAGGACAACTTCGGCTGGACGAAGCTCGCGACATACACCCGGTCGGAATCGTTCGACGAGATGAAGCACGCGGAGACGATCACCGATCGGATCCTTCTCCTGGACGGGCTGCCCAATTATCAGCGGCTGTTCCATGTCCGCGTGGGCCAGACGGTCACCGAGATGTTCCAGGCGGACCGGCAGGTGGAAATCGAGGCCATCGACCGCCTCAAGCGCGGTATCGAGGTCATGCGGACCAAGGGCGACATCACCTCGGCCAATATCTTCGAGGACATCCTCGCCGACGAAGAACACCACATCGACTATCTCGACACCCAGCTCCAGCTGATCGACAAGCTCGGCGAGGCGCTTTACATCGCCCAGCAGATCGAGCAGCCGGACAGCTGACCGGAGAGCCGATCCGGAGCGTTTACGCGGCTTCCGCCACCTGGGGCTCGGACCCCGTCGCGACGGCGGGCACATCGGCCGGGCCGAGGGTGTCCAGGGACTCGCGCCGCGGGCACGCCCCGCGGCCGAGCAGCGACTGGATGCGCCGTACGCAGGAGCCGCAGTCCGTACCGGCCTTGCAGGCGCCCGCGATCTGGCGGGGGGTGCAGGCACCGGAATCGGCATGCTCGCGCACCTGCTTCTCGGTGATGCCGAAGCATGAGCAGACGTACACGCGGCTCTCCAGATCGATCAGTGAGGTAACCCTTACCTTACCTTCCCCTCCCGAGGGCCGACAACGCCGATGGGGCGCAGATCGTGTGATCCGCGCCCCATCGCACCGTTCAGTCCCGGTATGTCACCGGTCTCCGTACGTCACCGGTCCCCGTACGTCACTGGTCCCGGTACATCTCCGCGACCAGGAACGCCAGGTCCAGCGACTGGCTGCGGTTGAGCCGCGGGTCGCAGGCCGTCTCGTAGCGCTGGTGCAGATCGTCGACGAAGATCTCGTCGCCGCCGCCCACGCACTCGGTGACATCGTCGCCGGTCAGCTCCATGTGGATACCGCCCGGGTGGGTGCCGAGCCCCTTGTGGACCTCGAAGAAGCCCTTGACCTCGTCCAGCACATCGTCGAAGCGCCGGGTCTTGTGCCCGGACGCCGCCTCGAAGGTGTTGCCGTGCATCGGGTCGCAGATCCAGGCCACCTGGGCGCCGGAGGCCGTGACCTTCTCCACCAGGTCGGGCAGCTTGTCGCGGACCTTGTCCGCGCCCATCCGGGTGATGAAGGTGAGCCGGCCGGGCTCGCGGTTCGGGTCGATCCGGTCGATCAGCGACAGCGCCTCTTCGGGCGTCGTCGTCGGGCCGAGCTTCACGCCGACGGGGTTGCTGATCCGCGCGGCGAACTCGACATGCGCCCCGTCCAGCTGGCGGGTGCGCTCGCCGATCCACACCATGTGGCCCGACACGTCGTACAGCTTTCCCGTACGGGAGTCCGTACGCGTCAACGCCGACTCGTAGTCCAGGATCAGGGCCTCGTGCGAGGAGTAGAACTCGACGGTCTTGAACTCCTCCGGGTCCACCCCGCAGGCGTTCATGAAGTTCAGCGCCCGGTCGATCTCGCGCGCCAGCGCCTCGTAGCGCTGCCCCGCGGGGGACGACTTCACGAAGTCCTGGTTCCAGGCGTGCACCTGGCGCAGGTCCGCGTAACCGCCGGTGGTGAAGGCGCGCACGAGGTTCAGCGTCGAGGCCGAGGCCTGGTACATCCGCTTGAGCCGCTGCGGGTCCGGGATCCGGGCCTTCTCGGTGAACTCGAAGCCGTTGACCGAGTCGCCCCGGTAGGTCGGCAGGGTCACCCCGTCGCGGGTCTCGGTCGGCTTGGAGCGCGGCTTGCTGTACTGGCCGGCGATGCGCCCGACCTTCACGACCGGGACCTGCCCGGCGTAGGTCAGCACGGCGCCCATCTGCAGCAACGTCTTCAGCTTGTTGCGGATCTGGTCCGCGCCGATGGCGTCGAACGCCTCGGCGCAGTCGCCGCCCTGCAGCAGGAACGCTTCACCCCGGGCCACCGCACCCAGGCGGTCGCGCAGCTGGTCGCACTCGCCCGCGAAGACGAGTGGCGGATAGGACTCGAGCTCGGCGATCACCTCGCGCAGAACCGCTTGGTCCGGCCAGTCGGGCTGCTGCGCCGCGGGAAGGGACTTCCAGGTGTGGCCACCGGTGTGGGATTCAGCGTTCAGGGTCACGCCAGCAAGGTTACGGGGTCCGCCGAGCCGTCCAGCCCCCTGCCCACCTAATGAGACACCTGCCACCCCGCGCCCCTCCCGCACCATCGCGCACACGGAGAGATGCGGTAGGGTCCGGGCCATGTTCGCGCAACCGACCATGACCTGGTGGTGGACCGCTCATCCGGCGGCCCACTGATCGCGCGTACTCACCGACATCGCGAAGGCCGCCCGAGGGGCGGCCTTCGGCGTATCCGCGGGTCGTTCCTCCCTCCCGGAAGGAACCCCCGTCATGGGAACCCCCGCCACGCACAGCGACCCGCACGACCACGACCCCCACGCGATCGTCCGGCGGCTGCTGGCCGCCGACTGCCCGCCCTTCGCCCTGCTGCACCGCCGTACGCCCGGCCACGCCCCCGACACCGTCGAGGTGCTGCTCGGCCCGGTCACCGAGATGGCGCGGCTGACCGACATCCCGCTGCCGACCGGGGCGCCGGCCACCGGCGCGCCCGTGCGCGACGCGCTGGCGCTGGTGCCGTTCCGGCAGATCCGCGAGCGCGGGTTCGACGTACGCGACGACGGGACGCCGCTGGCCGTGCTGCGGCCCGAGGAGACGTACGAGCTGCCGCTCGGCGAGGTGCTCGACGCGCTGCCCGCGCACCAGGTGCGGGTCGAGGGCGGGGCCTTCGACGTGACCGACGACGACTACGCGGCGATCGTCGAGCGGGTCGTCGAGGACGAGATCGGGACCGGCGAGGGCGCGAACTTCGTGATCCGCCGGACGTTCCGCGGCGAGATCCCCGGCTTCGACCGCGCCGACGCGCTCGCGCTGTTCCGCCGGCTGCTGGCCGGGGAGCGCGGCGCGTACTGGACGTATGTCGTCCGGCTGGCGGACGGCCGGACGCTGGTGGGCGCCAGCCCCGAGGTGCATGTGCGGATGTCCGGCGGGACGGTCGTGATGAACCCGATCAGCGGGACGTACCGCTATCCCCGGGACGGGGCCCGGCTGGACGGGCTGCTGGAGTTTCTGCACGACCGCAAGGAGGTGGAGGAGCTGTCCATGGTCGTGGACGAGGAGCTGAAGATGATGTGCACCGTCGGCGACATCGGCGGCGTGGTGGTCGGCCCCCGCCTCAAGGAGATGGCACACCTCGCGCACACCGAGTACGAGCTGCGCGGCCGCTCCTCCCTCGACGTCCGGGACGTGCTGCGCGAGACCATGTTCGCGGCGACGGTGACCGGCTCTCCGGTGCAGAACGCCTGCCGGGTGATCGAGCGGTACGAGCCAGCCGGGCCGGACGGCGCGGGGCGCGGCTACTACGCGGGGGCGCTCGCGCTCATCGGGCGGGACGCCGGCGGCGCGCAGACCCTGGACTCGCCGATCCTGATCCGCACCGCCGACATCGACGGCGCCGGCGCGCTGCGGGTGCCGGTCGGGGCGACGCTCGTACGCCACTCCGACCCGCGCAGCGAGGTCGCCGAGACCCACGCCAAGGCGGCCGGGGTGCTCACCGCCCTCGGCGTGCGCCCGGCGGCCCTTGCGGGGCGGGAGGACAGCCCCGCGCTCCCCCGCCTGGCGGACGACCCCCGGGTACAGGCGGCGCTGGACGCCCGGCGGGCCGACCTGGCCCCGTTCTGGCTGCGGATGCACACGCCCGAGACCGTGCCCTCGACGCCGACCGGGCACGCTCTGGTGGTCGACGGCGAGGACACCTTCACCGCGATGCTGGCCCATCTGCTGCGGACCACCGGGCTGACGGTGACCGTGCGGCGGTTCGACGAGCCGGGGGTACGGGAGGCGGCGCTGGCCCATGACGGGCCGGTGGTGCTCGGCCCGGGGCCTGGCGACCCGTCGGACATGACCGACCCGAAGATGCGGTTCCTGCGCGAGCTGACGGCGGCCCTGGTGCGCGGGCACCGGCACGGGCTGCTGGGCGTGTGCCTGGGGCACGAACTGCTGGCGGCCGAGCTGGGTCTTGAGGTCGTACGGAAGGACGTGCCGTTCCAGGGCGCGCAGGAGCGGATCGGCTTCTTCGGACGCGAGGAGACCGTCGGCTTCTACAACACCTTCACCGCCCGGTGCGACGAGTCGACCGCGGCCGAGCTCGCGATGCACGGGGTGGAGGTCGGCCACGACCCGGCGACCGGGGAGGTACACGCCCTGCGCGGCCCGAACTTCGCGGGCGTGCAGTTCCACCCCGAGTCCGTGCTGACGCTCAATGGCGCGACGATTGTCGCCGAGCTCCTGGCGGCCGTCCTGGTCTGACGGCCCTCGACCGCCCGGGACGCAGCCCCGGGCGGCCGAGGTACTTCAGCCGAAGAAAACCTCGGCCTCGGCGTACAGGGAGAGGTCCACGGTCTTCAGCCGTGCGGTGGCCTCCGTGAGGGGGACGCGGACGATGTCGGTGCCGCGGAGTGCGACCATCTTGCCGTAGTCCTCGTCCCGGACGGCGTCGATGGCGTGCAGCCCGAAGCGGGTGGCGAGCCAGCGGTCGAAGGCGCTGGGGGTGCCGCCGCGCTGGACGTGGCCGAGGACGGTGGTACGGGCCTCCTTGCCGGTGCGCTTCTCGATCTCCTTGGCCAGCCACTCGCCGATACCGGAGAGCCGGACATGGCCGAAGGAGTCGAGCGACCCGTCCTTGAGCACCGCGTCGCCGCCCGTGGGCATGGCGCCCTCCGCGACGACGACGATCGGGGCGTAACGGATCTTGAAGCGGGACTCGACCCAGGCGCAGATCTGGTCCACGTCGAAGCGCTGCTCGGGGATGAGGATGACGTTGGCGCCGCCGGCCAGCCCGGAGTGGAGGGCGATCCAGCCCGCGTGACGGCCCATCACCTCCACGACGAGGACGCGCATATGCGATTCGGCCGTGGTGTGGAGGCGGTCGATGGCCTCGGTGGCGATGTTGACGGCGGTGTCGAAGCCGAAGGTGTAGTCGGTGGCGGACAGGTCGTTGTCGATGGTCTTGGGGACGCCGACGCAGCGGATCCCGTACTCGCTGGACAGCCGCGCGGCCACGCCGAGCGTGTCCTCGCCGCCGATCGCGACGAGCGCGTCCACTTCCTCCTTGGCGAGGTTCTCCTTGACCCGGCGGATGCCGTCCTGGCTCTTGAGGGGGTTGGTGCGGGAGGACCCGAGAATCGTGCCGCCGCGCGGCAGGATGCCGCGCACGGCCTGGATGTCGAGGGTCACGGTGTCGCCCTCGAGTGGACCGCGCCAGCCGTCCCGGAAGCCGACGAAGTCGTAGCCGTATCCCTGCACGCCCTTGCGGACGACGGCGCGGATGACCGCGTTGAGCCCGGGGCAGTCACCGCCACCGGTCAGCACTCCGACCCGCATCGTTTTTCCCTTCTCCCATGAAAACGCGTGAATGGCCCGATACGGGAAGCCACGCTAACGGTGATCCAGGTCACACGGGATAGGGCGGGAAGTGAATCCCCTGTGCGCAGGGGCAGTTGACGGCCAACTTCACTCGAACGAGCGGCGCCCTGCTGATGACGCGTCAGGCACCGGTGGACGAGGGTCAGGCGCCGGTGTCCAGGCCGCGCTCGATCGCGTATCGCACCAGCTCGACGCGGTTGTGCAACTGCAGCTTGCCGAGGGTGTTCTGGACGTGGTTCTGCACCGTGCGATGCGAGATGACCAGCCGCTCGGCGATCTGCTTGTACGACAGCCCCTTGGCCACCAGCCGCAGCACCTCCTTCTCCCGCCCGGTCAGCCGGGGGGCGACGGGGCGGTCGGGCGCGGCGGGGGCGGGGTCGGTCGCCAGTCGGCGGTACTCGCCGAGCACCAGGCCCGCGAGGCCCGGGGTGAACACCGGCTCCCCGGCGGCCGTCCGGCGCACCGCGTCCAGCAGATCCTCCGTACTGGCCGATTTGAGCAGATAGCCGGTCGCGCCGGACTTCACCGCCTCCAGGACGTCCGCATGCTCCCCGCTCGCCGACAGGACGAGTACGCGGGGTCCTGGCGGGCCCGACTCGCCGCCCACGAGCTGCTTGCAGACCTCGACCCCGGGCAGCCCTGGGAGGTTGAGGTCGAGCACCATGACGTCGGGGTTCACGGCCTTGGCGCGGCGCACGGCCTGGGGGCCGTCCCCCGCCGTGGCCACCACCGCGAACCCGGCCTCGGCCAGATCGCGGGCGACGGCGTCGCGCCACATCGGGTGGTCGTCGACCACCATCACGGTCACGGGCCGCTCCTCGCCCCCGCCGGCCGGTGTGCCGCCCTGTCCGCCGTCCTGCCGCCCGGTCATCGTCCGGTCTCCCCCTGTCGCGGAACGCTCAACTCAACCTCGGCGCCCTGCCCGGGGGCCGAGATCCACTCGGCGCTGCCGCCCAGATCGCGCAGGCGCCCCCGGATGGACAGCGCCACACCGAGCCGCCCCTCGCGCTCGGCGTCGGCCAGCCGCCCCTCGGGGATGCCGGGCCCGTCGTCGCGGACGGTCACCGTGACCACGTCCGGCTCGTCCTCGACCAGGATCCAGGCGTGCGCGTCCTCCCCCGCGTGCACCCGTACATTGTCCAGGGCGGCACCGACAGCGGCCGCGAGCTCGGCGGCGGCCTCGACGGGGAGCGGCACGGCGGTGCCGGGCCCGGAGAGGGTGACGCGGGATCCGGCGTGCCGGGCCAACAGGGCCAGCAGATCGGACTGTTCCCCCTCGGCCGCCCCCTCTGCGGTGGGTGCGTCGGCCGCCACCTTCAGAAGTACGGCCCCGGCCGGCTCCACCGACTCCACAGCGCCGGCCGTGGCGGCCACCGGCCCGGTCGCCGGGCCGGTGGAGATCAGCGTGCGCAGCGCGATCTCCTGTTCCCCCGCCATCTGTCCCAGCTCGGCCGCCTCCCCGCCGATCGCGGCGCCCCGCCGCTGCACCATGGCGAGGACCTGCAGCACGCTGTCGTGGATATCGCGGGCCAGCCGCTCCCGTTCGCGCGTGGCCGCCTCGATCCGCAGCGCACGGGCCAGGGTGCGCTCGCTGGCGCGGGCCACCTCGACCACATAGCCGATCGCCACGCTCGCCACCCACACCAGCATGAGCATATGGACGGCGTCCTGGGCGAATCCGCCGCGCTCGATGATGTTGGCCGCGCAGACGACGGTGGAGGCCCAGGCGGCCCACCGCCAGCCGCCCTTGATCGCGAAGCCGAGCACGGCCCCGGCCGTCCATATCGACGGCAGGGTGGGCGTGCCTTCGGCGATGCGGTCGTGGGTGTCGACGAGCGGGGTGAGCAGGATGCCGACCACCGCGACGGTCAGATCACCGGCCAGGAAGCGCAGGGTGCACCGCTCGGCCGAGGAGACCATGTGGACGGTGAGCGCGGTCCATACGGTCAGCACGGCCATATAGGCGCCCGCGCCGAGCGGGTGGTCGTAGTTGTCGTAGGCGTACGCGTAGAGGGTGAGCGCGTACAGCAGCGTGAGCACCCGGTAGGCGGTCAGCGCCCGCCACAGGGGCTGCTCCACCGACATGCGCACGACACGCTCGCCCTTGGGACGCTGCGCCACTTCCCCACCCCCGTGCCGGACGCGGTTACGCGCCGGCCTTGTCCCCGCCCTGATCCCCGCCCTGGTCCCCGGACTTGTCGTCGCGCTTACGGGCCGCCTCGGCGTCCGCGATCTGCCGCTTGGCGACGGTCGCGTAGATGTCGACGTACTCCTGCCCGGACAGCTTCATGATCTCGTACATGACCTCGTCGGTCACCGAGCGCAGGATGAAGCGGTCGTTGTCCATGCCGTGGTAGCGGCTGAAGTCCAGCGGCTTGCCGATCCGGATGCCCGGCCGCATCAGCTTGGGCATGACCTTGCCCGGTGGCTGGATCTTCTCGGTGTCGATCATCGCGACCGGGAGCACCGGGGCGCCGGTCGCCAGCGCCACCCGCGCCAGACCGCCCGGTTTACCGCGGTAAAGCCGCCCGTCCGGCGAGCGCGTGCCCTCCGGGTAGATGCCGAACAGCTCACCGCGCTCCAGCACCTCGATACCGCTCTTGATCGCGGCCTCGCTCGCACCGCGCCCGCCGGAGCGGTCCACCGGCAGCTGCCCGACGCCCTTGAAGAACGCGGCGGTCAGCTTGCCCTTCACGCCCGGGGTGGTGAAGTACTCCTGCTTGGCGATGAAGGTGACCTTGCGGTCGAGCATCGCGGGGAGGAAGAAGGAGTCGGAGAACGACAGATGGTTGCTGGCGAGAATGGCCGGCCCCTCGGCGGGGACGTTTTCCAGTCCCTCCACCCAGGGCCGGAAGGCAAGCTTCAACGCTCCGCCGACCGACAGCTTCATGGCGCCGTAGAACAACCGAGGACCTCGCCTGTATCCGACCTGTACCCGACGAGGAGACCTTAACGTGCCTACCCCCTGTGCGGCGCGCCGCGTACGCTGAGATCCCGGGCCGCCCGGCCCCGTTATGCGACTGCCCGTTACACCGACTGCCCGTTACACCGAACGGAGATCCGCGGTGCCGCTCCTCCCCGGGGCCCAGCCGTTCCGCCATGACGGCGGAGAGATCGGCGTCCTCGTCTGTCATGGCTTCACCGGCTCGCCCCAATCGGTCCGCCCCTGGGCCGAGCACCTTGCGCGGCAGGGCCTGACGGTCTCGCTGCCGCTGCTGCCCGGCCACGGCACCCGCTGGCAGGAGCTCGCGATCACCAGCCGGGAGGACTGGTACGCCGAGCTGGACCGGGAGCTGCGCGGGCTCGCCGAGCGGTGCCGTCAGGTGTTCGTCTGCGGTCTTTCGATGGGCGGCGCGCTCGCCCTGCGGCTGGCCGCCCGGCACGGGGCGCGGGTCAGCGGGATCGCCCTGGTCAACCCGGCCCACAAGATGCACGACCGGGCGGCCCCGGCGCTGCCGCTGCTGCGTCATCTGGTCCCCTCCGTCAAGGGCATCGTGAGCGATATCGCGAAGCCGGGCACCCCGGAGTCGGGCTACGACCGGGTGCCGCTGAACGGCGCGTACCAGCTGCGCCGGCTGCTCCAGGAAGTGGACGCCGAACTGCCGCGGGTGACCCAGCCGCTGCTGCTGATGCACAGCGCGCAGGACCATGTGGTGCCGCCGGTCGACTCGGCGCGCATCCTGAGCCGGGTCTCCTCCTCGGACGTCACCGAGCTGGTGCTGGAGCGCAGCTACCACGTGGCGACGCTGGACCACGACGCGGAGCTCGTCTTCGCCGAGACCCATGCGTTCATCAGCAGGCTGGCGCGGGGTATCGATCAGGACAGCGGGGATGTTGTCCCAGGGACGGATACGCGACTTGGGAAGGGGGCGGCGGCCAGTGGCGGAGCGTGAGCCGAACGAGAACGAGGCAGGCGCACGGGATGACGACGCCGCGTTCGCCGAGATCGTCGCGGCGTACGACAAGGAGACCCGGGACCCGGAGGGCCCGGCACCGTGGCCCGAGGCCGAAGATCTCCCCGCCGACGCGCAGCGCGCGGGCGGCGAGGACGACGCGACAGACTCAGCGGATACGGACGACGGGGACGAAGGGCGCGGCAAGGACAGCCCGGCGGCGGGGGCAGGTCCGGTGGACGTGGCCAAGCCCGACAAGCCCCTGGGCAGCTTCATCGTGTACGCGCCGGGCGTCGGCCCGCGCGACTGGGAGCCCGCCGAGCCGTCCGAGGACGACTTCGACGAGACCGACGAGGGCCACTTCGTCCCGCCCGAGCCGCCCCCGCTCCCCGAGTCCGACACCACCAGCCGCTTCGCCTGGCTGGGCGTCCTGGGCGGCCCGCTGCTGCTGCTCGGTGTGGTGCTGTTCCGGGTGGAGCTGACCTGGTGGATCACCACGCTCGCGGTGGGCGGCTTCCTGGGCGGCTTCACCACACTGGTGCTGCGGATGAAGGACGACGACGAGGAAGAGGACGAGGACCCGGGCCGCGGCGCGGTCGTCTGACCGCGCGACCCTGATTTGCGGTGAGTATGGGACAGCGACACGCCGACGTTACGGCGTGTCGCTGTCTCATACACACCCCAAAATAACAGGC
>NZ_JBSFMM010000270.1:0-13504 GCF_053599555.1 Streptomyces sp. NPDC000941 | reverse complement strand
CAGGTGTCGTACGGCAGCCCGGACAGCATCCGGGAGCCGGGGCCGAGCCCCTGCCCGGCCGCGTCGGCGCGCGCCCGCTCCGATGAACTCCGGCCGCCGGACCGGTGCCGCGAAGGGCTCGGTCGCCGCGTTCTCCACGCTGTTGAAGACGATGAAGACATTGCTGCGCGCGTACGGGGTGATGTTGTCGCCCGACCCGTGCATGGCGTTGCAGTCGAACCAGGTCGCCGACCCGGCCTTGCCGGTGAACAGCCTGATCCCATGCGCGTCGGCGAGCTTGGTCAGGGACTCGTCCGACGGGGTGCCCGCGTCCTGCATCTGCAGCGACTTCTTGTAGTTGTCCTTCGGGGTCGCCCCCGCGCAGCCGAGGAAGGTGCGGTGCGAGCCCGGCATGATCATCAGGCCGCCGTTGGTGTCGTAGTTCTCGGTCAGCGCGATGGACACCGACACCGTGCGCATATTCGGCAGCCCGTCCTCGGCGTGCCAGGTCTCGAAGTCGGAGTGCCAGTAGAAGCCCGAGGCGCCGAAGCCCGGCTTGACGTTGATCCGGCTCTGGTGGACGTACACATCCGAACCGAGGATCTGGCGGGCCCGGCCCACGACGCGCGGGTCGCGGACCAGGCTCGCGAAGACCTCGCTGATCCGGTGCACCTCGAACACCGACCGTACGTCCTGCGACGTGGGCTCGATGATCGAGCGCTCGTCGGCCCGCACCTTCGGGTCGGCGATCAGCCGGTCGAGCTCGGCGCGGTGGACCGCGACCTCGTCCGGGGCGATCAGCTGCTCGATCGCCAGGAAGCCGTCGCGTTCGAAGCCGCTCAGCTCGGCGGGCCGCAGCGGCCCTGGGGTCCCGGGATCTGACCACACCACCGGGTCCACGCGTGGGGTGACCGTCTCGGAGCTTCTGCGGGTCGGGTACAGGTCAGCGACCGTGGTCATCTGGATCAGGCCTCCTCCGGCTCGGTGATCAGGGGGTATACGCCGTTCTCGTCGTGGTCCTCCCGTCCGGTGATCGGCGGGTTGAAGACGCAGACACAGCGGAAATCGGTCTTGGGACGCAGGGTGTGCCTCTCATGCCCGTCCAGCAGATACATGGTGCCGGGGGCGATCCAGTGCTTCTCGCCGGTCTCGTCGTTGGTGAGCTCGGCCTCGCCCTCGACGCACAGCACGGCCTCGATGTGATGGGCGTACCACATCGATGTCTCGGTGCCGGCGTAGAGCGTGGTCTCGTGCAGTGAGAAGCCCACCCGCTCCCTCGCCAGGACGATGCGCTTGCTCTCCCAGGTGCCCGAAGCGGCCTTCACATGCCGTTCGGTGCCCTCGATGTCCTTGAAGGATCGGACGATCACGGTGGATTGCGCCTTTCTGTTGGGGACCTGATCTGTTGGGGATCTGACGTGTTCTGATGTGGCCTGATACGGCCTGATGTGGGTCAGGCGGTTTCGCGGATGGCTCGGGCCAGCGTCCGCAGGCCCTCGTCCAGCTCCTCGGGGGAGACGGTCAGCGGCGGCAGCAGCTTGACGACCTCGCTCTGCGGGCCCGAGGTCTCCACCAGCAGGCCGAGTTCGAACGCGCGGGCGCACACGGCCGAGGCGCGCGAGGGGTCGGCGAACTCCAGGCCCCAGACGAGGCCCCGGCCGCGGTACTGGGCGCCCAGCCGGACGTGCTCCTCGCAGATCTCACGCAGCGCCTGCTCGACCTGCTCGCCGCGGGCGAGGGTCTGCTTCTCCATCTGGCCGTCGGCCCAGTACGTGTCCAGGGCCGCGGCGGCGGTGACGAAGGCCGGGTTGTTGCCGCGGAAGGTGCCGTTGTGCTCGCCCGGCTCCCAGATGTCCAGCTCGGGCCGGAAGAGCGCCAGCGACATGGGCAGGCCGTAGCCGCTGATCGACTTGGAGAGCGTGACGATGTCCGGGGTGATGCCCGCCTCCTCGAAGGAGAAGAACGGGCCGGTGCGGCCGCAGCCCATCTGGATGTCGTCGACGATCAGCAGCATGTCGCGGCGCTTGCACAGGTCGGCCAGGCCGCGCAGCCACTCGGTGCGCGCCACGTTGATACCGCCCTCGCCCTGCACCGTCTCGACGATGACCGCGGCGGGCTGGTTGAGCCCGGAGCCCTGGTCCTCCAGCAGCCGCTCGAACCACAGGAAGTCGGGCACCCGGCCGTCCAGGTAGTTGTCGAACGGCATCGGCGTGCCGTGGACCAGCGGGATGCCGGCGCCGGCCCGCTTGAAGGCGTTGCCGGTGACGGCGAGCGCGCCCAGCGACATCCCGTGGAAGGCGTTGGTGAAGGACACGATGGACTCGCGCCCCTTGACCTTACGGGCCAGCTTCAGGGCGGCCTCGACGGCGTTGGTGCCGGTCGGGCCAGGGAACATGACCTTGTACGGCAGGTCGCGCGGGCGCAGCACGCTGTTCTGGAAGGTCTCCAGGAAGGCGCGCTTGGCGGTGGTGCCCATGTCCAGGCCGTGGGTGACGCCGTCGCGCTCGATGTAGTCCAGCAGGGCGCGTTTGAGGACCGGGTTGTTGTGGCCGTAGTTGAGCGCTCCGGCCCCGGCGAAGAAATCGAGGTAGGTGTGGCCGTCCTCGTCGTACATGTAGCTGCCCTGCGCGCGGTCGAAGACGGCGGGCCAGCCGCGGCAGTAGCTGCGTACCTCCGACTCCAGGGCCTCGAAGACGCTCAGCGCGGGCGGGGTGATGGTCACAGCATTCTCCTGGGAGATGAGTGTGAGGGGGGTGAGAGCTCGGTGCGGGGTGTGATGTGGGGGGTGTGGTGCTCAGGTGGCGCGTCAGGTGTGGAAGACGAGGGGGCCGATGCGGTACAGCACCTCGGGCTCATGGCCGCCGTCGGGGAACAGACCGCCGTCGAACAGCACCTCGCGCTCCACGGCCGCCCCGTGCCGCTCGGCGAAAGAGGTGAACAGCCTGTTGGAGGCGGTGTTGTCCGGCGTGATCGTGGTCTCGATGCCGTGGATGTCCGACTGCTCGGCGACGCGTGCGGTCAGCCCGTCCAGCAGGGCGGCGGCCAGCCCTCTGCCGCGCCACGCCTGGTCCACGGCGACCTGCCAGATCACCAGGGTCCGGGGGCGCTTGGGGCGGGTGTAACCCGTGACGAAGCCGACCGGCTTCCCCTGTGCGTCCCGGGCCACGACCGACGTGGCGGCGAAGTCGCGGCACCACAGCAGATAGCTGTAGGAGGAGTTCAGGTCCAAGGTCCCGGAGTCGCGGGCGATGCGCCAGATCGCGGCTCCGTCCTCGACGCGTGGGGACTCGAGCGCCAGTCCTTTCGGCATTTCTCTTCGGGCACGTGCAAGGTCTGCTTGTGCGGCGGTCATGCGGCTTGAATTTACCGAGCACAATCTTAAATTGCATTGCGGTGAGGGGTTACCCGAAGGGGGGTCGGCGTGTTATCGCGCGGGGACGCGTGTGCGCACGGGACGACGGATGAAAAGTACTGATTTGTCGGGGAGTCACCGGGGCGAAACACCCTCTGTGTGGAGTGCGTCACATCTGCGTAACGGTCGGGTGATGCACTCGAATTACAGCGTTTCCGGGTTACGAAATTTTAGCGTTTAGGAGTCCGGAAAGCGGGCAGAAGACGATGGGAACCTGTATTCATAAAGGCGCTCCCTCTATATCTCCACCGGCCACCCAGAATTCACCTGGATTCGCCTGGCGTCATCCGCCGTCACTTGGCTTCGCGGAATGCGCCTCTGACGGCGAACGCGCCCGAGGGTCCGTTGCCGGAGGCCGAGTAGCTGTCCTCGGCGATGTCCCGGTCGCCCTCCGCGTGGTTGTACTGCCCGGCGAAGACATGCCGGCCCGCGGGCACCGTGGCCCCGTCCCTCAGCGTCCAGCGGTACACCAGCGCGTTCTTCTCGCTGCGCACCGAGACCTTCATATCGCCGGTGGGCAGCGTGCTCCAGGAGCCGGTGGTGAGCACCCCGCCGGTGTGCGCGACCCGCAGCTCGACGGTCAGCGAGGTCAGCGGCTTGCCGGTCTTGAGGATCACATCGCTCTGCGCCCAGTACGGGTTCGACCCCGGGTCGATCTCGCCGTTCGAGCGAACCACCGGGTCGGCGAGGTGGTTTGGACCGACCGCGGTGGGGGAGGCGGTCGGGGTGTGCCGCTGCGACCCGTCGTCCGTCCTCCCTCCGCTCCCGGTGTCCCGCCCCGCGTGGGCCGGCGGGACCGCGGGCTCGCTCGACGTCCGTACGGTCTGCGGCCGCTGGGTCGGCTCCGTGGCCAGCACCACGATCCCCGCGGCGGCGACCGCCGCCGCGAGCCCGGCGACCGGGCCCGCCACGCGGGTCCACGAACGCCCGGCCCCGGCCCCGCGCTCGGTGTGGCGCCGCTCGTCCCCGGCCATGCCCGCGGTCACCCGGGCCAGCATCCGGGCCCGGTCAGGCTGGTGGGACTCGGCGGCCGTGTGCAGTTCGGCGGCGACATCGATCCGGTCGTGCCGCTCGCGGTGGTCGATCATCGACCGTTCCCTCCCGCATGACCAGGGTGGAGTTTCCGTACGGTCTCCTGCGTGCCCGGCACCGGCTGCTGCCCGCCGCCGTGCGCCGAGCCGAGCAGCCGCTCCAGCTCCGCGATGCCGCGCGAGGTCTGGCTCTTGACCGTGCCCACCGAGATGCCGAGCGTACGCGCCGTCTCCCGCTCCGACAGGTCGAAGGCGTGCCGCAGCACCACACAGGCGCGCTTACGGAACGGCAGCCTCACCAGGGCGGCCTGGACGTCCACCACGGCGGAGATGTCCGGGTCGTCGACGTGGTCGGCGCGCTGGGACGAGAAGAGCGCCACCCGGCGGCGCTCGCGCACCAGGCTGCGGATCCGGGAGCGCGCCAGATTGGCGACGACGCCCCGGGCGTACGCGGCCGGGTGGTCGGCGACCCGTACCCGCTCCCACTGGTGCCAGACGGCGACCAGCGCGTCGGCGGCGAGGTCGTCCGCGCCGTCGGAGCTGCCGAGCAGCAGGTGGGCGAGGCGGGCCAGTTCGGCGTGGTGCCGCTCGAAGAAGTCCCGGAACTCCTCCTGGACATCCGGTGGCCCGGCGGGCGCGAGATCGGCTGTCGGCGTGGCCGCCGGCGCGGACGCCGTGTCGGGTGCTGGAACGGGTACCGGGGCGGGTGGCAGGTCCGACAGAGTGGCCGCCGGTAAGTCCGCCAGGGGGCTGCTCCCAGCGGTAGCCGGGGGCGTGTTCTCCGGTGACTCCGGCAATGCCGCCGGTGCGGGGCGTACGGCGGCCGGATCATCGGTGGGAGCGCTCACGCGGGCCTCCTCACTTCCCCTCATCCGGTGGGTTGCGTGAGCGTAGCAGCGCTCTTCGTGTTGTACGAGTGGCGCCGTCCCGCCCCCTGGGAACTGGCCGGTCAGCGCGTCGGCGAAGTCTCGTACAGTGCGAAGCATGAGGGATAGCGCGGTGCTGCACATCAAGGGCAGGGTGGTCGTCGGGCCGGAGGCCGAGGGCTCCGCCTGGGACGTCAGGGACGAACTGTGGATCGTCGACGGGAAGATCACTTACGACCGGCCGACCGCCGCCCGGGACGTGCGGACCCTCGAGGGATGGGTGCTGCCCGGGCTCGTGGACGCGCACTGCCACGTGGGGCTCGACACGCATGGCGCCGTCGACGAGTCGACCAGCGAGAAGCAGGCGCTGGCCGAGCGGGAGGTGGGGGCGCTGCTGCTGCGGGACGCCGGCTCGCCCGCCGACACCCGCTGGATCGACGAACGCGACGACCTGCCCCGCATCATTCGCGCGGGCCGCCACATCGCCCGGACCAAGCGCTACATCCGCAACTACGCCCACGAGATCGAGCCCGAGGAACTGGTGGCGTATATCGCGCTGGAGGCGCGGCGCGGGGACGGCTGGGTCAAGCTGGTCGGCGACTGGATCGACCGGGAGGCCGGGGACCTGACGGCCTGCTGGCCGCGCGCGGAGGTCGAGGCGGCCATCGCCGAAGCGCACCGGCTGGGCGCGCGGGTCACCGCGCACTGCTTCGCGGAGGAGACCCTGGCCCCCCTGGTCGAGGCGGGGATCGACTGCGTCGAGCACGCCACGGGGCTGACCGAGGACACCATCCCGCTCTTCGCGGAGCACGGTGTCGCGATCGTCCCGACCCTGGTCAACATCGCCACCTTCCCCAAGCTGGCGACGGCCGGGGAGGGGAAGTTCCCGCGCTGGGCGGACCATATGCGGCGGCTGCACGAGCGCCGCTACGACACCGTGCGCGCGGCCTACGACGCGGGCGTGCCCATCTACACCGGCACCGACGCGGGCGGTTCACTTCCGCACGGCCTGGTCGGCCAGGAGGTCGCCGAACTGGTCAGGGCCGGCCTTCCGACGACCGCCGCGCTGTCGGCCGCCACCTGGGGCGCGCGGGCCTGGCTCGGCCGCCCCGGGCTCACCGAGGGCGCATCTGCGGACCTGGTGGTGTACGAGTCGGATCCGCGGGCCGATGTGCGGGTGCTGACGGCGCCGCGGCGGGTGGTGCTGCGCGGGCGGGTGGTCGGCTGAGGGGGGCTTGGCCGGTGGGACGGAGCTTGGCCGGCGGACTGAGCTTGGCCTGCGGGGCCCACGCAGCGGACTCGGCGGCCTCAGGGCAGCCGATACCCCCAGGGGTTCGAACGTACCGTCGAGCCACACCCGTTGGGATGAACTGACCCCAGTTGGCTGCCGGTTGGCCTTGCGCGCCGCAAATATTGCGGGGTCGATGCCGTCGACGCCCGTGGTGTCCCCCCGTGGCGAGTCGCCGACGGCTCCATGTCTCCTGTGGGGGTCAACTCACGTGTCCTGTTCCACCAACAACTACTCAGGCATGCCCGCCCGCCGTCTGGCAGCCGCCACGGCAGCTGCCGCCGTCTCCGTACTGGGCCTGCTGCCCGCGGGCGCGGCACACGCCACCGATGGCGACAGCAAGGCGGGCAAGTCCGCCAAGACGAGCACGCACACGACGGGCGGAGCCGGCGCGGCCGTACTCCGCGCCGATCTGAACGTCGCGCTGCTCAACAAGACCGTCAAGGCGCCGCTGGCGCTCGCCCTGAACGAGGTGCACGCGCCGGCTTCCGCCAACAAGACCGCGCTCAGCGCGACGCTGGACGGCGTCGAGGGGGGCAAGCCGTTCAACGTTCTGCGCGCGGACGTGGCCACCGCACGTGGCACCGTCGAGAAGTCGCGTGCCGAGGGGTACGCCAACCTCGCACACGCCACAGTGCACCTCCCGGGGCTGCCGGCGATGCCGCTGATCGAGGTCCAGCAGGTCACCTCCAAGGCGGTGTGCGAGGCCGGAAAGCGGCCGACCGCCAAGTCCAATGTGCTGGGCAGCGTGGTCGTGCTCGGCAAGAAGGTCAACCTCACCACCAGCGGCACGACCACGGTCGATGTGCCCGGCGTCGGCACGGTACGACTCGACCTGTCGCGCACCTCGACCACGTCCCGCACCGCCGCGGCCACGGCGCTCGAACTGAAGGTCTCGGTGAACCCGCTCAAGCTGAACGTCTCCGAGGTCGAGGGGACGGTCACCCTGGCCGACGCGACCTGTGAGGCCCCGGCCGCCCCGGGCGCGGGCTCCGAAATCGGCTCCCAGGCCACCCCGGGCCCGAAGCCGGAACACCTCGCCGAGACCGGCGGCAGCTCCACCACGCCGTACCTCGTGGCCGGCGGCGCCGCCCTCCTCGGCCTGGGCGCCGGCGCCGTTGTCCTGGCCCGCCGCCGCCGCGCCGCGGCACCGGGCGACGGAGTCTGACGGACCCCGGTCCGGTGCCGGCCAGGGCGCCGGGCGGCGGGCTCCCGCCCGCCCGGCGCCCCGGCGCGGGCGCTGCCTGCTGCGGAACACCCCCGTCCGGCCGACCCTGGGTCAGCCTTCGGCGAGTGCCTTCGCCAGGGCGGTGATGAAGCGGTCGGTCGTGGCCGGGTCGCGGACCGCGAGGCGCAGCCAGTCCGGGCCGAGGCCCGGGAAGGTGTCGCCGCGCCGCACCGCGAAACCGAGCTCGCGCAGGCGGGCGCGGATCGCGGTGGCGTTCGGCAGCCGGATCAGCAGGAAGGGTCCGGCTGCCGCGGCGCACACCCGTATCTCCTCGAACTCGGCCAGCCGCGCGGCCAGATGGGCCCGGTCGACGGAGATCGCCTCCGCTGCCTGTGCCGCCTCGGCGAGCGCCGGAGCCGCACAGCACGCCTCCGCCGCCGCCAGGGCCGGGGAGGACACCGGCCACAGCGGCTGCGCCCGCTCCAGGGCCGCGACCGTGTCCGGCTCCGCCAGCGCATAGCCGATCCGCAGCCCCGCGAGCCCCCAGGTCTTGGTGAGGCTGCGCAGCACGACCAGCCCCGGCACATCGGTGCGGCCGGCGAGTGATTCCCGCTCACCGGGGACCGCGTCCATGAACGCCTCGTCCACCACCAGCGTCCGCCCCGGGCGGGCCAGGGCGGCCACCGCATCGGCGGGGTGCAGTACGGACGTCGGGTTGGTGGGGTTGCCCACCACCACCAGGTCCGCGTCCTCCGGCACCGCGCCCGGGTCGAGCCGGAAGCCGTCGCGCTCGTCCAGCACCACCCGCTCCACCTGGTGCCCGGCGTCCCGCAGCGCGGCCTCCGGCTCCGTGAACTGCGGGTGCACCACGACCGGGCGGCGCACCGGGAGGGCGCGGGCGAGCAGGACGAACGCCTCCGCCGCACCCGCTGTCAACAGCACCCGCGCCGACGGCACACCATGCCGCGAGGCGACCGCACACCGTGCCGCGCGGCCGTCCGGATAGGCGGCGAGGCCGTCGAGCGCGGCGGCCAGACGGGCCTTGAGCCAGCCGGGAGGCGTATCGGCCCGGACGTTGACCGCGAGGTCCGTCAGCTCGGCGCCGGAGCCCCGCACCTCCGCGTCACCGTGGTGACGCAGATGGTGCGGGTCGAACCCGGCGGACGGACCGACGGACACGTGAGCGAGCTGATCAGCGGACATGCGTGGGGGAGTCGGACTGCCGACCCTTCTGCGCGGGCACGGCCACCGAGCCGCCCGTCTCATCCCCCGCAGCTTCCTCGGCCGCATCCTCAGCCGCGTCCCCGGCCGCTTCCTCAGCCGCGTCCCCGGCCTTGTGGTCGGCTTCGTTCCCAGCCGCCTCCCGGTAGCGCTCCATGACGAGCTCCATCAGCTCCTCCGAGGGGCCGGGCACATCGGCGGTCACCACCTCGATCTTCGGGTACGCCAGCGCCCAGCCCTCCGCCTGCTGCTGCGCCCGGTCCGCTGCCGTCCCCGCGAACAGGAAGTACGGCAGCACCACGATGCGCCGTGCCCCCAGCCGCGCACAGCGGTCGAGGCCCGAGGCCACGTCCGGCGCGGCCATCGAGACAAAGGCGGTCTCCACCCCGCCGAAGCCGCGGCCCTCCCACAGCAGCCTGGCGGCCCGGTGCACCTCGGCGTTGGACTCGGGGGTCACCGACCCGGGGCCCACCAGCAGGACGGTGGTCTCCGCCCGGTCGGAGGGGGAGCGGCGCGGGCCGTCGCCCAGCGCCTCGTTCAGGCGGCGCTCCAGTATGGCCAGCAGCCGGGGGTGTGGCCCCAGCGGGCGGGCGCGGACGAAGGACGTGTCGGGGCGCAGCTCGCACTCGCCGGCCAGCGCGGCGGTGAGGTCCTGCTCCGCGCGCTCGGAGGGGATCAGCGTCAGCGGTACGACGGCGAAGCGGGTCACTCCCTCGTCGGCGAGTCCGGCCACCGCGTCACCGAGCGGCAAAGGGCTTTGGCCGGTGAAGCCTCCCGCGACGGGTAGGCCGGGATTGCGGGTGCCCAACTCCCGTACGAAGTCGCGGAAGGCGTCGGCGCGCCTCTCGTCTCGGGTGCCGATGCCTGCGATGAGCAGCGCGGGCGGGGTCGTCACGAGGTCTCCTTGGTGCTGATGGTGCGGGTGGCACAGTGCGATGCGGGAGCTGGGATCCCGCCCCGAGACGTTACTGATTTCTGCGGGCCGATGTGCAGGCAGGTCATCTCTACCCGTCCTGCCCGTGTTTGCCCCGGCCGGCGAGACGGCGCGCGATGGCGCAGGTGGCCCGCGCGGGACGGCCGCGCGGCTCCGATTTCCGCTTGGCCACGAGCAGTTCGCCTCCGGGCGTGGCGGCGAACAGGGCCGCCGCCTCGGCGACACTGGGCGTCCCCACGGCACTCAGCGCGGCCCCGGACGGGCTCGGTACCGCCACGGAGGCCAGCGCCGCGGCCCCATAACCCCGCAGCGGCACGCCGAGCCGGGCCGCCGCCGCGACCAGCCCCGGCTCGTCGGCCTTCCCCTCGACCGTGGCCAACTCCAGGACCTCGCACACCGAGAGCCCCGCCTCGTCCAGCGTCCGCCGGATGAGCCCGGTCACCTCCCCGACGGACACACCGCGCCCGGCACCGACCCCGACGACCAGCCCCGGGCACGGCAAGGAGGGCATCGGCGCGTTCGGCGCCAGCGGCGCCGACGCGGACCCCACCGGCGGCTCGGGGAGCGCCCCCGCCCGTGTCACGCTCTCCACTCACCGCCCCCTCCCGTTCCGTTTCGTTCCGCCGTTCGTTCCGCCGTCCACTTCGCCCCCTCATCCACCCCGCCGCGCGCAACCGGCCACGAACCGGACCGCCGCGTCCGGCACCGCCGCCCAGTGCACATGCAGATACGACGCATGCACACCGCCCTGGACGAACCCCTCCGCGCGGCGCTCCGGACGGACCAGCCCCCATGCGGGCTCCGGCCCCGCGCCCGGCTCCACGGTGGTGCGGTGGAACTCATGCCCGCGCACCCGGGTCCCCGCGGCCGCGAGTGAACTGTCGCCGATCGCCACCGCCTCGCGGTACCCCAGCGTCAGCCGCTCCGACATACGCGCCTCGGCGGGCAGCACTCCGCACATCGGCTCGCCGTCCAGTGAGCGCGCCAAGTACAGCAGCCCCGCGCACTCGGCGGCTATCGGCGCGCCGACCGCCGCGAGCCGGGCCACCTCCGCGCGCAGCGGCTCGTTCGCGGACAGCTCCGGCGCGAACACCTCCGGGAAGCCGCCGCCGATCACCAGGCCGGCGGTGCCCGGTGGCAGGCGCTCGTCCCGCAGCGGGTCGAAGGGGACCACCTCCGCGCCCGCGGCGGTGAGCAGTTCGGCGTGCTCCGCGTACGAGAAGGTGAACGCCGGCCCGCCCGCCATCGCGACAACCGGCCGCCCTCCGCCCCCGGCCGCGCCCACCCCGGCCCCCGCGGAGGCGGTCTCCCGCTCCGGGTCCCAGGGCGGGTCCGCCAGCGGCGGTGCGCTGCGCGCCAGGGCCAGTAGGCCCTCCAAGTCGCAGCCCTCGCGTACCTGTTCGGCCAGCGCGGCCACGGATTCGACTGCCTCCGCCCGCCGCTCGGCCACCGGCACCAGACCCAGATGGCGGCTCGGGGCATGCACCGCGCGCATCCGACGCAGCGCCCCGAGGACCGGCACCCCCGACTCGTCCAGCGCCTCCCGCAGCAGCTCCTCATGCCGGTCCGAGCCGACCTTGTTGAGGATCACCCCGGCCAACCGCACCTCGGGGTCCCAGGACGCGAAGCCGTGGACCAACGCCGCCACCGAGCGGGACTGCGACGAGGCGTCCACCACCAGCACCACCGGCGCGCGCAGCAGCTTCGCCACATGCGCCGTCGACGCCAACTCGCGCTGCCCGGCCGCCCCGTCGTACAGCCCCATCACACCTTCGACGACCGCCAGATCACAGCCGGCCGCCCCGTGCAGAAACAGCGGGCGTATCCGCTCCGGCCCGCACAGATAGGCGTCCAGATTGCGGCCCGGGCGGGCCGCCCGCCCGGAGCGGGCCGGGGCCGAGACGGCCAGCGCGTGATAGCCGGGGTCGATGTAGTCCGGGCCGACCTTGTGGGGCGACACATCGAGACCGCGCTCCGCGAAGGCGGACATCAGACCCGTGGCCACCATGGTCTTGCCGCTGCCGGAGGCGGGCGCGGCGATGACCAGGCGCGGCACGCTCATCACTGAACTCTCACCACCACTGAACTCTCACCTGCACACTCGCCATCACAGAACTCTCACCAAACACACCCGCCACCACCGAACACTCCCCCTTACCGAACACTCACCACTCGATGCCCCGCTGCCCCTTCTGACCGGTGTCCATCGGGTGCTTGACCTTTGACATATCGGTGACCAGATCCGCGAAGTCCAGCAGCTTCTGAGGCGCGTTACGCCCCGTGATGACCACATGCTGGGTCCCGGGCCGGTCGCGCAGCACCGACACCACCTCGTCGGTGTCCACCCAGCCCCAGTGCATGGGGTATGCGAACTCGTCCAGCACATACAGCCGATATGTCTCCGCCGCGAGGTCCCGCTTGACCTGCTCCCACCCCTCGCGCGCCGCCTCCTCGCTGGAGATGGCGTCCTGCTGAGAGCGCTGGAGCCATGACCAGCCCTCGCCCATCTTGTGCCATACGACGGTCCCCCCTTCGCCCGACTCGCCGAGGACGCGCAGCGCACGCTCCTCGCCGACCCGCCACTTCGCGGACTTTACAAATTGGAATACACCGACCGGCCAACTTTGGTTCCACGCCCGCAGCGCCAGCCCGAACGCGGCCGTCGACTTGCCCTTGCCGACGCCCGTGTGCACGAGCACCAGCGGCCGGTTGCGGCGCTGCCGGGTGGTCAGCCCGTCGTCGGGTACGGCGGTCGGTTGTCCTTGCGGCATCAGGCGGCCCTCCAGGTCCCTCGTACGGAAACGGCCCGTGTCTGTCGTACGGTCCGTGCGGTGTTCGTCCCGCGCGCGTCGCGCACCAGCGCGGTCATGCTGTCCGCGCGCAGTTCGTCGAGCGTCACCGGTGTCCCCCGCAGTTCGTGTGCCAGCGCGCCCGCCAGGCCAAGCCGGACGGGTCCCGTCTCGCAGTCCACCACCACCGAGGCGACCCCGTCGTCCGCCAGCAGCCGGGCCGCGCGCCCGGCCCGGGCGACCGGGTCAGGGCCGCCCGTGGCGCGCCCGTCCGTCACCACGACCAGCAGCGGTCGGCGCGACGGATCCCGCAGCCGCTCGATCCGCAGCACCTCGCGGGCCTTCAGCAGCCCGGCGGCCAGCGGGGTACGCCCGCCGGTGGGCAGCTTCTCCAGCCGGGCGGCGCCCGCGTCCACCGACGAGGTGGGCGGCAGCGCCAGGGCGGCCTCGGCGCCCCGGAAGGTGATCAGGCCGACCTTGTCCCGCCGCTGGTAGGCGTCCAGCAGCAGTGACAGCACGGCGCCCTTGACGGCGCCCATGCGCTTCCGCGCGGCCATCGACCCCGACGCGTCCACCACGAACAGCACGAGGTTGCCCTCGCGGCCCTCGCGCACCGCCTCACGCAGGTCGTCACGGCGCACCACGAGCCCGGGGCCCTGCCGGCCGCGCGAGCGCTGGTGCGGTGCGGCGGCCCGTACGGTCGCCGACAGATGCAGCTTGGACAGGGTGCCGCGCGGGTGGCGCGCGCCGGTGGTGCGGCCGTGGGCCGTACGGGCGCGCGACCGCCGCCCCGCCGCGCCCTCGCCGAGCCCCGGT